>NZ_JBIVGI010000032.1:0-99329 GCF_044748625.1 Kitasatospora sp. NPDC089913
GTCCGAGGCCGGGGATGTCAACATATCTGGCGTTGACTTTTGGCACGCTGTTGAGTTCTCAAGGAACGGACACTTCCTTCGGGCGGCTTTCACACCGACCCTCCGGGCGCTTCGTTCTTTCGTGTTCCCAGCTTATCAGATGTTTTCCGTGCCGTTCCCGGCGCTTCCTACACCCAACTCGCTGGTGTCTTCTGCGGCTTGACGCCCCGTCCGACGTTTCAAACTCTAGCCGATCCCCGCTCCGAAAAGCGAATCCGGCCGCAATCATCAAAAATGAGCACAACAAAACAAACCCTCGCCGCGAAAGCCAAAAGGCATGGCGCAGCTCAGTCGGTTCTGGAAGTGGTGTTTCGAGGATTGGCCGCCCCGGGACCGTCCGCGCTGCTGCGTGTCCGGTGCTCCCTGTCGAGCGACTAGAGAACACTACGCCGGTTCGCGGCCGAAGGCAAACGCCCGGCAAACTCCCGGGACAACGCGCAGGCCGGCCCGCACGGGTGCGGGCCGGCCTGCGGAGCTGGTCGGACTCGGGGCGGAGGCGGGCGGGGAGCCCGGCCGGATCAGTCGTTGGTCGGGAAGCCCAGGTTGATGCCACCGTGCGAGGGGTCCAGCCAGCGCTGGGTGACCGCCTTGCCGCGGGTGAAGAACTGGACGCCGTCCTGGCCGTAGGCGTGGGCGTCGCCGAACAGCGAGGCCTTCCAGCCGCCGAAGGAGTAGTAGGCGACCGGGACCGGGATCGGCACGTTGATGCCGACCATGCCGACCTCGACCTCGTACTGGAAGCGCCGGGCCGCGCCGCCGTCGTTGGTGAAGATGGCAGTGCCGTTGCCGTACGGGTTCGCGTTGATGAGGGCCAGGCCCTCCTCGTAGGAGGCGACCCGGACCACGGACAGGACCGGGCCGAAGATCTCGTCGTTGTAGACGGACATGCCGGGCTTGACGTGGTCGAACAGGGTGGGGCCGAGCCAGAAGCCGTCCGCGGTCGGCGAACCGTTGCGGTCCTCGGCGGTGATCTCGTGCTTGCGGCCGTCGACGGCCAGCTCGGCGCCGTCGGCGAGGCCGGACTCCACGTAGGAGGTGACCTTGTCCCGGTGCTGGCCGGTGACCAGCGGGCCCATCTCGGACTCGCCGTTGCAGCCGGGGCCCACGGTGAGGGTGGCGACCCGCTGCTTGATCTTCTCGACCAGCTCGTCGCCGATCGGGTCGACCGCGACCAGGACGGAGACCGCCATGCAGCGCTCGCCGGCCGCGCCGAAGCCGGCGTTGACGGCGGCGTCGGCGCTCAGGTCGAGGTCGGCGTCCGGCAGGACCAGCATGTGGTTCTTGGCGCCGCCGAGGGCCTGGACGCGCTTGCCGTAGCGGGTGCCGGTCTCGTAGACGTAGCGGGCGATCGGGGTGGAGCCCACGAAGCTGACCGACTTGATGTCGGGGTGCTCCAGCAGCCGGTCGACCGCGACCTTGTCACCGTGCACGACGTTGAAGACGCCGTCCGGCAGGCCGGCCTCCTTCCACAGCTCGGCCAGGAAGTTCGCGGCGGACGGGTCCTTCTCGGACGGCTTGAGCACCACGGTGTTGCCGGCGGCGACGGCGATCGGGAAGAACCACATCGGCACCATGGCCGGGAAGTTGAACGGCGAGATGATCGCGACCGGGCCGAGCGGCTGGCGGATCGAGTAGACATCGATGCCGGTGGACGCCTGCTCGGTGAAGCCGCCCTTGAGCAGCTGCGGGATGCCGCAGGCGTACTCGACGACCTCGAGACCGCGGGCGATCTCGCCGAGCGCGTCCGAGTGCACCTTGCCGTGCTCGGCGACGATGATCGACGCCAGCTCGTCCTTGCGGGCGTTGAGCAGCTCGCGGAAGGCGAAGAGCACCGTGGTGCGCTTGGCGATCGAGGCGGTGCGCCACTCGGTGAAGGCCGAGGCGGCGGCGGCCACCGCCTGGTCGACGTCCGCGACGTCCGCGAAGTCGACGTGACCCGTGACCTGGCCGGTGGCCGGGTCGAAGATGTCACCGCGACGGGGCGCGGCACCGGCGGTGGCGACCGGGCGGCCGCCGATCCAGTGGGTGATGTGCTTGCTCAAGGTCCGTCTGCCTCCGAAGTCCGGGCGGCCTTGCGCCACCGGTCCCTTGTGTGACGCCGCCCGCACGGGACGGGGCGGCGAGGTCACGGGGCTACCGCGCTCACTCGTCCAGTCTGCTGCGCGGTCGACGCCGCCTCAACGAACAGGCTGACGGGGATTGCGGATTCAGCCTTACAGGTCGTACTGCCGACCCGGTCCGAGGCCCTCGCCCGCCTGGTCCTCCCGGGCTTCCACGTCCTCCAGGTACGGGTCGTGCAGGCCGTCCGCGGCCTCCTGGGTCTCCAGCAGGTCCAGCCTGAGGTCCTGGGCCCAGGCCAGCGCCCATCGCTTCAGCGCGTCGACCTCCCCGGCGGGCAGGCCTCGGGCCCGGAACCGCCCGTCGGCGGCCTCGGCCAGGGTCTCCAGCCGTTCGGCGAGCGCGGTGGGCTGGAACTCGGCGTCCAGCGCGGTGGCCAGCGCGAGCAGTTCGCCTTCCCGGTAGCAGGCGGTGAGGGCGTGCACGTCGATCAGGTCCCGGGGCAGGGCCCGGTCGACCAGCAGCGCGGTGGTGAGGGCGGCGGCGTCCTCCAGCGCGACCGTAGCCACGACGGGCGGAGTGCCGGGACCGGAGCCTCCGGGACCGGCACCGTCGGGATCGGGGCTCGCGGGGCCGGGGCTCCCGGGGCCGGGGCCGCCGAGGTCGAGCTGGACCGGGCGGTGGCCCAGCGGTTCCTTGCGCAGTTCCACGGTGTGCGCCCGCCCGCCCAGGGTCAGCCGGACGGAGAGCTGTTCCAGCCGGGGCGTGCCCGGACGCTGGGCCACCACGCCGCCCGCCGTCCGGTAGGCGTGCGCCAGCTCGGCGGCGGCCCGGGGCAGGTCGGCGGTCCCGTCGGCGACCAGGGTGATCCCGTCCTGGTCGCAGGCCGCGACGCCGTGGGCGCGCAGGGCGTGCCCACCGGCGAGGGCGAGGCCGTGGCGCTCGCACACGGGCCTGGCCAGGTCGACGAGGCGCAGCTGGGCCGCGCCCGGGTGGAGGGCGGGGTCGACGGCGTCCGGGGCTGTGGTCACCCCTCCAGTCTGGCGCGCCGTCCCCTCCGGCGCGCCCGGCTCGGGGGCCCTAGGCCGGCCGGGCCGGTCCGGTCACCAGTCTCCGAGCCCGGCCGCCGCCTCGTGCAGGGCGAGTTCCAGGAGCACGGGGTCGTTGAGCCGTCCGGACCCGTCGGGTGGGACGAGCCAGCGCACGCCCCGGCCCCGCCGCTCGGGGTGGGGGACGACGATCCAGGTGCCCTCCCCGGCGCACCGCACGCCGGTGCCGATCCAGCGGGCGGCGGTGCCGGCGGGCACCAGGAAGCCGATGTGCTCCTCGCCGAAGTCGGCCAGGACCGGTCCGCAGGAGCCGGTGCCGAGGAGTTCGACGACCGGGCGGCCGAGCCTGCCGGGTACCGAGAGGACGTCCCAGTACCGCCCGGCCGGGAGCAGGACCAGGCCGAGGCCGGAGCGTTCCCACTGGGCCCGGAAGGCCTGCGGGTCCGGCGCGGCCTGGGCCAGCCAGTCGAGTGCCGTGGTCTCCATGTGCTGTCCCCGCTCTGCGCGTCGGTGTGTTCTATGGCGCGGCGGGGCATGCGGAGACCCGCCGTCACCTTCGAGAGGCGAACGGCGGGTCTCTCTTACACGGGTCCGGCACACGAGTCCGGCACACGGGTCCGGCACACGGGTCCGGCACACGAGTCCGACACAAGGGTCCGGCACAAGGCCGCGGCCCGCGGCTCCGGCCAGGATCCGCACCGGACCGGACCCGCGTCCAGGTCAGCTGTCGAAGCCGAGCCCCAGCTTGTCGAGGGTGCGCAGCCACAGGTTGCGCTCCCCGCCGGTGCGGTCGGCGCGCTCCAGCGAGCGGGTGGTGATCCCGATGCCGGCCCAGCGGACCGGCTCGGGCGGGAAGGGCAGCGGCTTGCGCCGCACCATCTCCAGTTCGGTGCGCTCGGTGCGCTCGCCGGAGAGCAGGTCGAGCATGACCTCGGCGCCGAACCGGGTGGCACCGACGCCGAGGCCGGTGTAGCCGGCGGCGTAGGCGACCCGGCCCCGGTAGGCGGTGTCGAAGAACGCGGAGAACCTGCTGCAGGTGTCGATCGCGCCGCCCCACGCGTTGGTGAAGCGGACGCCCTCCAGCTGCGGGAAGCAGGTGAAGAAGTTCCGGGCGAGGGTGCGGAAGGTCTCCGGCCGCTGGTCGTACTCGTGCCGGACGTGCCCGCCGAAGTGGTAGACGGCGTCGTACCCGCCCCAGAGGATCCGGTTGTCCGCGGAGAGCCGGAAGTAGTGGAACTTGTTGGCGCTGTCGCTGAGGCCCTGCCGGCCCTTCCAGCCGATCGCGGCCAGCTGCTCGTCGGTGAGCGGCTCGGTCATCAGCGCGTAGTCGTACACCGGGACGATGAACGGACGGACGCGCTTGACCAGGGAGGGGAAGGCGTTGGTGCCGAGCGCGACCTTGCCGGCGAAGATCCGGCCGTAGGGGGTGCGGACGGCCATGCCGGCGCCGTGCTCGCGCAGGGCTTCGGCCGGGGTGTGCTCGAAGATCCGCACGCCCAGGCCGAGGCAGGCCTGCTTGAGGCCCCAGGCGAGCTTGGCGGGGTGGACCATGGCCACGCCCTCCTTGTCCCAGATCCCGCCGAGGAAGGTCGGCGAGTCGACCTGGGCGCGCAGCTCGTCGCGGTCGAGCACGGTGACGTCGAGGCCGTACTGGGCGACGGCCTCGGCGACCTCGTGCAGCTCGTCGAGCTGGTGCGGCTGGGTGGCGATGTCGATCTCGCCGGTGCGCTCCCACTCGGCGTCGATGCCGTAGCGGGTGAGGGTGGCCTCGATGCCGTCGAGGTTGTCGGCGCCGAGGCGCTCCAGCCGGCCGAGCTCGGCGGGCCAGCGCTGCAGGCCGTTGCCGAAGCCGTGGGTCAGGCTGGCCGCGCAGAATCCGCCGTTGCGCCCGGACGCGGCCCAGCCCACTTCCTGCCCCTCGACCAGGACGACGTCCAGGGAGGGGTCGCGCTCCTTGGCGACGAGGGCGGTCCAGAGGCCGGAGTAGCCGCCGCCGACGACCAGGAGGTCGCAGTGGGCGTCGCCGACCAGGGCGGGCTGCGCCGTCGGCCGTCCCGGGTCCTCGAGCCAGAAGGGGGTGGGCCTGGCGTCACTGAGCGCGCGGGCGGAGTCCATGCATTATCAGCCACTTTCTGCACATCGATGGTGATGATCGGCCGCCGTCCCGACGGTACGCCGGGACGGCGGCCGGGGTGGTCAGGCGGTCGCCTTCCGGCGGTTCCCGAGCCACTGTCCGCCCACGGTGAGACCGACGGCGGCGATGAACATCGCGGTGCCGATGACGTTCACCTGCACCGGGATGCCGCGCTGCGAGGCGCCCCAGACGAACATCGGGAAGGTGACCGTGGTCGGGCCCGAGTTGAACTGGGTGATGATGAAGTCGTCGAAGGAGAGCGCGAAGCTGAGCAGCGCGCCGGCCGCGATGCCCGGGGCGGCGAGGGGCAGGGTGACCCGCAGGAAGGTCTGCACCGGGGTGGCGTAGAGGTCCTGGGCGGCCTGTTCGAGCCGCGGGTCCATGCTCATCACGCGTGCCTTGACCGCCGTCACCACGAAGCTCAGGCAGAACATGATGTGCGCGATGAGGATGGTGGTGAAGCCGAACGGGATGCGCATGTTGAGGAAGAGCGTGCCGAGCGAGGCGGCCATCACCACCTCGGGCATCGCCATCGGCAGGAAGATCATCGCGGTGGTGGCGGAGCGGCCGCGGAAGCGGTAGCGGGCCAGCGCGAAGGCGACCATGGTGCCGAGCACGGTGGCGCCGACGGTGGCGAGCACCGCCACCTGGAGGCTCAGCGAGAGCGACTGGCACATGTCGGCGACGCCGCAGGGGTCGGTCCAGGCGTCGGTGGAGAACTCGTTCCACTCGTAGTTGAACTTGCCGACCGGCTTGTTGAACGAGAAGGCGAGGACCACCAGGTTGGGCAGCACCAGGTAGGCGAGGGCCAGCAGGCCCGCCAGCACCACCAGGTGCGCCCGGATCCATGTGAAGAGTCGGGACATCAGACCAGTTCCTCCGTCCCGGCCTTGCGCATGTAGACCGTCACCATGCCCAGGATCAGGGCCATCAGGATGAAGCTGAGCGCGGCGGCCGTGGGGTAGTCGAGCACGTTCAGGAACTGCTTCTGGATGCCGTTGCCGACCATCTGCTCGCTCGGCGAGCCCAGCAGCTGGGCGTTGATGTAGTCGCCGGAGGCCGGGATGAAGGTGAGCAGGGTGCCCGCGACCACACCGGGGAGCGAGATCGGGAAGGTGACCTTGCGGAAGGTGGTGAACGGGCGGGCGTAGAGGTCCCCGGCGGCCTCGTGCAGGCGCGGGTCGATCCGCTCCAGCGAGGTGTACAGCGGCAGGATCATGAACGGCAGGAAGTTGTAGGTGAGGCCGCAGACCACGGCGAGCGGGGTGGCCAGCACGCGGTCGCCGGAGGTGAGGCCGATCGCGCTCGTGACGTCCAGGACGTGCAGGGTGTTGAGCACCCCGACCACGGGGCCGCCGTCCGAGAGGATCGTCTTCCAGGCCAGCGTGCGGATCAGGAAGCTGGTGAAGAACGGCGCGATGACCAGGATCAGCAGCACGCTGCGCCAGCGCTTGCTCGCCTTGAAGGCGATCGTGTAGGCGAGCGGGTAGCCGATGGCGAGGCAGAGCAGGGTGGCCGTGGCGGCGTAGCCGAACGAGCGGACGAAGTGCCACTTGTACTCGGCCAGGGCGTCCCAGTACGTGGCGAGGTGCCAGGTGACGCGGAAGCCGTCCTCGAGCGAGCCGGTCTGCAGCGAGGTGGAGCCCTGGTAGAGCATCGGCACCGCGAAGAAGACGACCAGCCAGGCGACGCCGGGCAGCAGCAGCCAGTAAGGCGTGAGCTTGCGCCGGGGCTTCGGTGCGGAGCCGGTGGCCGGGCCGCTGTCGGGGGGTATCGCCTGTGGCGGGGCGGCTTCGGTGGTGGTGGTCATGCCGCCGCCTCCCCGGTGCCCGCGTCGATCGCCTGCGCGGCGTCGAGGGCGAAGGAGTGGGCCGGGTTCCAGTGCAGGACGACCGGGGCACCGGGGACGACCCGGGCGTCGCGCTCCATGTTCTGCTCGAAGACGGTGACCTCCTGGCCGCCGTCGGTGCGCACCAGGTACTGGGTGGAGACACCGATGAAGCTGGAGTCGACGACGGTGCCGGCCAGCCGGTTGCGGCCCTCGGCGACCTCGGCGGAGCCGTGCTCGATGGTGATCTTCTCCGGGCGGACGCCGAGGTGGACCCGCTTGGCCTCGGTGGCGCAGCGGGCCCGGGGCACGGTGAGCCGGGCGCCGCCGGCGGTGAGCAGCAGGTCCTCGCCGGCGCCGCCGGTGACGTCGGCGGGCAGCAGGTTGGACTGGCCGAGGAAGTTGGCCACGAAGGTGGTGGCGGGGTTCTCGTAGAGGTCGGCGGGCGCGCCGAGCTGCTCGACCCGGCCGCCGTTCATCACCGCGATGGTGTCGGCCATGGTCATGGCCTCCTCCTGGTCGTGGGTGACGTGCACGAAGGTGATGCCGACCTCGGTCTGGATCCGCTTGAGCTCCAGCTGCATCTGGCGGCGGAGCTTGAGGTCGAGGGCGCCGAGCGGCTCGTCGAGGAGCAGCACCTGGGGGTGGTTGATGAGCGCGCGGGCGACGGCGACGCGCTGCTGCTGGCCGCCGGAGAGCTGGTGCGGCTTGCGCCGGGCGTACTGGCCGAGCTCGACGAGTTCGAGCATGTCCTCGACCTGCTTCTTGACGTCCTTGCGGCCGCGCCGGCGCAGACCGAAGGCGACGTTCTCGAATATGTCGAGGTGCGGGAAGAGCGCGTAGCTCTGGAAGACGGTGTTCACCGGCCGCTTGTACGGGGGCAGGGCGGTGACGTCCTGGCCGCCGATCAGGACGGTGCCGCTGGTCGGCTCCTCCAGGCCGGCGATCATCCGCAGGGTGGTGGTCTTGCCGCAGCCGGACGCGCCGAGCAGGGCGAAGAAGGAGCCCTGGGGGACGGTCAGGTCCAGCGGGTGCACGGCGGTGAAGGAGCCGTAGGTCTTGCCGATGCCGGTGAGCCGGACGTCGCCGCCGACGGCCGCGGGGCTCTGCTGCTCTGTCATGGATGGTGTCTCTCTGGGTTCGCTGCCGTCAGTGGGGGTCAGGCGCCGATGAGCTTGGAGAACTTCTCCTCGAAGTCGCTCTCCTCGGTCTCGGTGAGGGTCCGGAAGACGTGCGCCCTGGCCGCCATCTCGGGAGTGGGGACGACCAGCGGGTTGGCCGCGCTGTCGGGGGCGATCGCGGCCAGCTCCTCCTTCATCCCGGTGACGGCGGAGACGTAGCCGATGCCTGCGGTCAGCTGCGCCGCGATCTTCGGCCGGTAGTAGAAGTCGATCAGCTTCTCGGCGTTCGTCTTGTGCTGGGCCCTGGCCGGCACCAGCAGGTTGTCGGTGCTGGTCACGAAGCCCTTCTCGGGGACGACGAACTCGATGTCAGGGTTGTCGGCCCGCAGCTGGATCAGGTCGCCGCCCCAGGCGACGCAGGCGGCGATGTCCCCGGAGGAGAGCTCCTGGCCGTAGTCGTTGCCGGTGAAGCGGCGGATCTGCTTGTTGTCGACCGCCTTCTGCAGCCGGGCGACCGCGGCGGCGTAGTCGTCGGCGGTGAAGTTCGCCGGGTCCTTGCCCATGTCGAGGAGGGTGATGCCGATGCTGTCGCGCATCTCGGAGAGGAAGGTCACCCGGCCCTTGAGGTCGGGGTCCTCCAGCAGCTGGGCGACGCTGCTGACCTCCTTCCCCTTGGTGGCCTTGCGGTTGTAGGCGATGACGACCTGGATGCCGGCCCACGGGTAGCTGTACAGGCGGCCCGGGTCCCAGTCGGGGGCCCGGAAGCGGGACTCGACGTTGGTGATGGCGGTGGTGACGTTGGCCGGGTCGAGCTTCTGCGCCCAGCCGAGGCGGATCATCCGGGCGGCCATCCAGTCGGTCAGCACCATCAGGTCGCGGCCGGTGTCCTGGCCCGCGGCGAGCTGCGGCTTGACCTTGCCGAAGAACTCGACGTTGTCGTTGACGTCCTCGGTGTACTTGACCTTGATGCCGGTGGCGGCGGTGAAGGCCTCCAGGGTGCCGTGCTTCTCCTTGTCGTTCTCGTCGGTGTCGACGTAGAGCGGCCAGTTGGAGAAGTTCACCTCCTTCTCGCTGTCCGAGAGGTCCTTGGCGGCGTTCGCGGTGGAGTCGCCCGTGCCGCCGGTGTTCCCGGCGGGCGGGATGCCGCAGGCCGCGAGGCCGGCCGCACCGGCGGTCAGGGCGGCGGCGCGCAGCACCGCGCGGCGGCCGAGAGCGGCCCGGCCACTGCTCAGACTGCGTTCCCAGGCCTTGCGGACCGGTTCCGACAGTCCGTCGGTGAGCTCGTTGAACGCCATGGGACGGGCCTCCTGGGGGCGAAGAGGGGTGTGGGGGGCACCCCGGTCCGGGTTATCTGTCTCCGAAGACGGTGCGGTGCCAGTCCTTGCGGGCGACCGCGGTGGTGTCGAACATGACGTGCTTGACCTGGGTGTACTCGTCCAGCGAGTACTGCGACATGTCCTTGCCGTAGCCGGAGGACTTGTAGCCGCCGTGCGGCATCTCGCTGATGATCGGGATGTGGTCGTTGACCCAGACGCAGCCGGCCGCCAGCTCGCGGGTGGCCCGCAGCGAGCGGTGGACGTTGCCCGTCCAGGCTGAGGCGGCCAGGCCGTAGGGGGTGTCGTTGGCCAGCCGCAGTCCCTCGTCGTCGCTGTCGAAGGGCAGGACCACCAGCACCGGGCCGAAGATCTCGCCCTGGACGACCTCGCTGTCCTGGGCGGCGCCGGTGATCAGGGTGGGGCGGTAGTAGGCGCCGCGGGTGAGGTCGGTGCCGTCGTGGCCCGTCGCGGGGGCCGCGCCTCCGGTGACCACCGTCGCGTAGCCGCGGGCGCGCTCGACGAAGCCGGCCACCCGGTCGCGGTGGGTGAAGGAGACCAGCGGGCCGAGGTCGGTGCGCGGGTCCAGCGGGTCGCCCAGCCGGATCCCCTCGTACAGCTCGGCCACGCCGGCCACGAAGGCGTCGTAGAGCGGGCGCTGGACGTAGGCGCGGGTGGCGGCGGTGCAGTCCTGGCCGCTGTTGATCAGGGAGGCGGCGACGGCGCCGTGCACGGCGGCGTCGAGGTCGGCGTCGTCGAAGACCACGAACGGGGCCTTGCCGCCGAGCTCCAGGTGGGTGCGCTTGACGGTCGCGGTGGCGAGTTCGGCGACCCGCCTGCCGACCGGGGTCGAGCCGGTGAAGGAGACCATCGCGACGTCCGGGTGCGACACCAGGTGCTCGCCCGCGACCCGGCCCGCGCCGGTGACCACGTTGACCACGCCGTCCGGGATGCCGGCCAGGGTGCAGGCCCGGGCGAACATCAGCGAGGTCAGCGGGGTCAGCTCGGCGGGCTTGAGGACGATGGTGTTGCCGGCCGCGATCGCCGGGAGGACCTTCCAGGCGGCCATCTGGAGCGGGTAGTTCCAGGGCGAGATCGAACCGACCACGCCGATCGCCTCGCGCCGCACGTAGGAGGTGTGGTCGCCGGAGTACTCGCCGGCCGCCTTGCCCTCGAGGTTGCGGGCGGCCCCGGCGAAGAAGGCCGCGTTGTCGATGGTGCCGGGGACGTCGAACTCGGTGGAGAGCTTGATCGGCTTGCCGGTTTGCGCGGTCTCCACCCGGGCGAGGTCGGCCGCCGCGTCGGTGAGCACGGCGGCCAGCCGGGTGAGCGCCTCGGAACGGGCACCGGGGGTGGCACCGGCCCACTCCGGCAACGCGGCCCGGGCGGCGGCCACGGCCTCGTCGACCTGTCCGGTGGAGGCCAGGGAGATCTCCTGGACGACGCTGCCGTCGGCGGGGTTGACGACCTGGAAGGCGTCACCGCTCCCCCGGCTCTGCCGGCCCGCGATGTACTGCGCGCCCGCGCCGAAGTCGGTCAGGTCCATCTGGTTCCTCCAGGTTCCGGTGGTGCGACCGTCCGGACGACGGCCCCGGGCCGTCCCGCCCGCGCCGCCGTGGGGGGCGGGCGAGGGGGCGGACGGGGCGTGGCCGGCAGGCCGGTCGTCGCACTCGTGGCGCCGGGTTCCGGCCACAGGGCCGGATCCGTCACGGTCGACCCGCTGACCATGCCTGCTGGCGCCGGGGCGTGACAAGGACCACTGCGACAACCTCGACGGAAAGCGCCTTACAAGGTGCAAGGCTTCGGGCAGGGCAACAGGTCGTCGCCACGATGGATGATTTCCCTGACACTCTGAACCATGGAGGCCCGCGATGCTCCCCACCGTCGCCCGTGTGCTCGACCTGGAGGTGATGCGCCGCGGCCTCCCCCAGGTGGTGGCCGGAGCCGACCACCTGGAACGCCCGGTCCGCTGGGTCCACGTCAGCGAGCTGCCCGACGTCGCCGGCATGCTGCAGGGCGGGGAGCTGGTGCTGAGCACCGGCATCGCCCTGCCCGAGGACCGCGAGGGCCTGGCCCGGTACGTGCGCGAGCTCGCCGACATCGGTGTGGCCGGACTGGTCATCGAGTACGGCCGGCGCTACTTCGACAGCCTGCCGCGCGCCCTGGTGCACGCCGCCGAGCAGCGCGGACTGCCGCTGATCGCGCTCCGCCGCGAACTGCGCTTCGTCTCGGTCACCGAGGCCGTGCACGCCCTGGTGGTCAACGCCCAGCTGGAGCAGCTGCGCACCTCCGAGGCGATCCACCAGGTGTTCAACGAGCTGGTCGTGGAGGGCGCCGAACCGGCCGAGGTGGTCCGCCAGGTGTCCCGGATAGCGGGAGCGCCGGTCGTCCTGGAGAACCTCGCCCACCAGGTGCTGACCCACGAGTCCGCCGGCCGGCCCGAGGCCGAGCTGCTGGAGGACTGGGAGCGCCGCTCGCGCGGGGTCCGCCCGCCCGGGCGCACCGGGTACGACCCGCGCAGCGGCTGGCTGGTCACCGCGGTGGGCGCCCGCGGCCAGGACTGGGGGCGGCTGGTGCTGATGCAGGAGCCCGGTCCGCGGCCGGAGGGCGGCCCGCACCCGTTCACCATGCTGCTGGAGCGCGGCGCCTCCGCGCTGGCCCTCAACCGGCTGGTGGTCCGCGACCGGGAGAGCCTGGAGCGGCAGACCCACCGCACCCTGCTCTCCGGGATCCTCACCCATGCGCTGACGGTCTCCGAGGTGGCCCTGCGCGCCCAGGCGCTCGGTGTCCCGCTGGAGGGCCGGCGACTGGTCGGCGCGGTGCTCCGGCAGCGGCGCGGACCGATCCCGGCCGCGCTGGAGGCCCAGGCCAGGCTGCGCGACTTCACCGAGCTCGCGGCGAGCGCCGTCCGCGCCTGCCGGCTGTCCGCCCTGGTCGGGGCCCTGGACGACGAGGGTGTCGGCGTGCTGATCACGCTCGGCCCACAGCAGGACGAACACGCCGCGCTGGACGCCTTCGCCGCGGCGCTGCGCCGGCTGGCCGCCGAGGCGGCCCGGGACGCCGCCGCGCCGGAGCCGGTGGTCGCGGTCGGTTCCTCGGTCGGCTCGGTCCGCGACGCCCGGCGCACCCTGCTGGAGGCCACCCAGGTCGCCGACGCGGCGCTGCACGACGCGCCCGGCGGCCGGGCCGCGTCCTACTACCGGCTGCCCGACGTGCGGCTGCGCGGACTGCTGCACCTGCTGCGGGACGACGCCCGGCTGCAGACCTACGTCGAACGGGAGCTGGGGCCGCTGCTCGCCTTCGACGCCGAGCACAACGGCCAGCTGGTGCAGATGCTGCGGATCTACCTGGAGCAGGGCCGGAACAAGTCCGCGGCGGCGGACGCCGCGCACCTGTCCCGGCCGTCCTTCTACGACCGGCTGCACAAGGTCGAACGGATCCTCGGGGTCGACCTCGACCAGGTCGAGTCCTGCCTCTCGCTGCACGTCGCCCTGCTCGCACTGGACGCCGTCCGCCGCTGAGCCCGCTCCCCGCCCCGCCCCCGGGGACGCGGGAGCGGGGCGGGCCCCGGAAAGGGCCGCTAGACGCCGGTGATGCGGGTCCAGACCTTGTGCAGGCCGGGCCGCTCCGCGGAGTTCACGTCACGCATGGTGTGCAGCCGGGCCCGCATCTCCTCGGTCGGGAAGAGCAGCGGGTGCTCCGCCAGCTCCGCCTTCTCCCGGTCCCCGCTGGCCGCCAGCACCTCGCGGGCGGCCGGAACGGGGCAGATGTACTGCACCGCGGCCGCCAGCTCGGCGGCCACCTCGGGCTGGTAGTAGTGGTCGATCAGCAGCTCGGCGTTGCGCTTGTGACCGGCCCGGTTGGGGATCATCAGGCTCTCCGCCCACAGCTCGCCGCCCTCCTCGGGCACCACGAACGCGATGTCGGGGTTCTCGGCGGTGAGCTGGACGGCGTCGCCGGAGTACGCCTGGCAGGCCAGCGCCGCGCCGGAGGCCAGGTCGCTGGTGTAGTCGTTGCCGGTGAACCGGCGCACGTGCCGGCTGTCGACCATCCGCTGCACCAGGTCCATCGCCTGCCGGGCCTGGTCCTCGGTGAAGGCCGAGATGTCGGCGCCCTGGGCCAGCATGAGCAGGCCGAGCGCCTCGTCCAGCCCGGCGAACAGGGTGACCCGGCCCTTCAGGTCGGGTGCCCAGAGGTCGGCGACGGACCTGATCTCCCGGCCGAGCTCCTTGCGGTTGTAGGCGATGCCGGTGATCCCGGACTGCCAGGGCACGCTGCGCCGGCGCCCGGGGTCGAAGGCCGGGTCGGCCAGCTGCGGGTCGAGCTGCGCCGCGACGTTGGGCAGGTTGGCCCGGTCCATGGCCTGCACCCAGCCGAGCGAGACGTACCGGCCGGCCATCCAGTCGCTGACCACCATCAGGTCGCGGCCCGGGTCGGTGCCCTGGGTGAGCACCGGGCCCATCTTGCCGAAGAACTCGTCGTTGTCGTTGATGTCCTCGGTGTAGGTGACCTTGATGCCGGTCCGCTCGGTGAAGGCGTCCAGGGTCGGGCGCCCGCCGTCGTCGTCGGTGTCGATGTACTGGGTCCAGTTGGAGAAGTCCAGCCGCTTCTCGCCCTCCGAGCGGTCGGGGGCGGAGCGGCGGTCCTCGTCCACGTAGGCGGACGGGATGCCGCAGCCGGTCAGGGCGGCCGCCCCGAGCAGTCCGGCGCCGGTGCCGAGCACCCGGCGGCGGGTCGGACGGCGCCGGGCCGGACCGTGGAGGCCGCTCGGGCGGTGGGTCGGGGTGGTGCTGGGCATGGTGGAGCCTCCGGAGCGGGAGACGGCCCCGGACGCGAGGGCGCCCGGGGCCGTCCTGTCGGTGAGAGTCAGACGGTGTGCGCGTCGGCCAGCGACAGCACCTCGTCGAGAACGGCGAGACCGGCCTTCGCCTCCTCCTCCGTCACCGTGCACGGCGGAACGACGTGGAAGCGGTTCATGTTGACGAACGGCCACAGCCCGCGCCGCTTGCACGCGGCGGCCAGCTCGGCGATCGGCGCGTTGGCGGCGCCGGCCGCGTTGTACGGCACCAGCGGCTCGCGGGTGGCGCGGTCCTTCACCAGGTCGAGCGCCCAGAAGACACCGAGTCCGCGCACCTCGCCGATGGACGGGTGGCGCTCCGCCAGCTCGCGCAGGCCGGGGCCGAGCACGGTCTCGCCGATGTGCTTGGCGTTCTCGACGATTCCCTCCTCCGCCATGGTGTTGATGGTGGCGACGGCCGAGGCGCAGGCCAGCGGGTGGCCGGAGTAGGTGAGCCCGCCGGGGAAGGGCCGCTCCGCGAAGGTGGCGGCGATCTCCGCGCTGATCGCCACGCCGCCCAGCGGCACGTAGCCCGAGTTGACGCCCTTGGCGAAGGTCAGCAGGTCCGGGGTGACGCCCCAGTGGTCGGCGGCGAACCACTCGCCGGTGCGGCCGAAGCCGGCCATCACCTCGTCGAGGATGAGGACGATGCCGTAGCGGTCGCAGATCTCCCGGACGCCGGCCAGGTAGCCGGGCGGCGGGACCAGGATGCCGGCGGTGCCGACCACGGTCTCCAGGATGACGGCGGCGACGGTGCCGGGGCCCTCGAAGGCGACGACCTGCTCGAGGTGGGCCAGCGCGCGCTCGCACTCCTGCGCCTCGTTCTCGGCGTGGAAGTTGCTGCGGTAGGCGTACGGGCCCCAGAAGTGCACGACGCCGGAGACACCGGTCTCGCTGGCCCAGCGGCGCGGGTCGCCGGTGAGGGCGATCGCGTTGGCGGTGGCGCCGTGGTACGAGCGGTAGGTGGAGAGCACCTTCTGCCGGCCGGTGTGCAGCCGGGCCAGCCGGATGGCGTTCTCGTTGGCCTCGGCGCCGCCGTTGGTGAAGAAGATCTTGTCCAGGTCGCCGGGGGTGCGCTCGGCGATCAGCCGGGCGGCCTCGCTGCGTGCCTCCACCGCGAAGCCGGGGGCGATGGTGCAGAGCTTCGCCGCCTGCTCCTGGATGGCCGCGACCACCTTCGGGTGCTGGTGCCCGATGTTGGTGTTGACCAGCTGCGAGGAGAAGTCCAGGTAGCGGTTGCCGTCGTAGTCCCAGAAGTACGAGCCCTCGGCGCCGGCCACCGCGAGGGGGTCGATCAGCGCCTGGGCGGACCACGAGTGGAAGACGTGCGCGCGGTCGGCGGCCTTGACGGCCTGGCCGGCGGCCGAGTCGGCGGTGGGGATGCTCATGCGGCAAGGCTAGGGACTCGTCGTACCGAAGTGGAGAGCCATCCTGTCAGCCGGTCGCCGCAACGGCCGACAGGGTGCAAAGGCACAGGGCCCGGGTCGCGGGGACCCGGGCCCATGGTCGGATCACACGATCGTCGTCCGGTCGGACCGTGTGCCGGTGGTGGTGCTCGCTCAGATGGCGGTCATCACGTGCTTGACGCGGGTGTAGTCCTCGAAGCCGTAGGAGGAGAGGTCCTTGCCGTAGCCGGACTTCTTGAAGCCGCCGTGCGGCATCTCGGCGACCAGCGGGATGTGGGTGTTGATCCACACGCAGCCGAAGTCCAGGCGGCGGGACATCCGCATGGCGCGGGCGTGGTCCTTGGTCCAGACCGAGGAGGCCAGCGCGAACTCGACGCCGTTGGCGTAGTCGACGGCCTGCTCCTCGTCGGAGAACTTCTGCACGGTGATGACCGGGCCGAAGACCTCGTTCTGGATGATCTCGTCGTCCTGCTTCAGGCCGGAGACGACGGTCGGGGCGTAGAAGTAGCCCTTGTCGCCGACCCGGTGGCCGCCGGCCTCGACCTTGGCGTGCTCCGGCAGGCGCTCGACGAAGCCGGAGACCTGCTTCAGCTGGTTGGCGTTGTTCAGCGGGCCGTAGAGCACGTCCTCGTCGTCCACACCACCGGTCTTGGTCTCGGCGGCGGCCTTGGCCAGCGCCTCGACGAAGGCGTCGTGGATCGACTCGTGCACCAGCACGCGGGTGGCGGCGGTGCAGTCCTGGCCGGCGTTGAAGAAGCCCGCCACCGAGATGCCCTCGACGGCCTCGGCGATGTCGGCGTCCTCGAAGACCACGACCGGGGCCTTGCCGCCCAGCTCCAGGTGGACGCGCTTGACGTCCTTGGAGGCCGACTCGGCGACCTGGATGCCGGCGCGCACCGAGCCGGTGATGGAGGCCATCGCCGGGGTCCGGTGCTCGACCATCAGGCGGCCGGTCTCACGGTCGCCGCAGATGACGTTGAAGACGCCGGCCGGGAGCTCCAGGTCCTTGAGGATGCCGCCGATGATCTCGGCCAGCAGCACGGTGGAGGCCGGGGTGGTGTCGGAGGGCTTCAGCACCACGGTGTTGCCGGCGGCGATGGCCGGGGCGAACTTCCAGACGGCCATCATCATCGGGTAGTTCCACGGCGCCACCTGGGCACAGACGCCGACCGGCTCGCGGCGGACGATCGAGGTCATGCCGTCCATGTACTCACCGGCGGACTTGCCCTCCAGCAGGCGGGCGGCACCGGCGAAGAAGCGGATCTGGTCCACCATCGGGCCGATCTCCTCGGAGAGGGTCAGCGCGCGCGGCTTGCCGGTGTTGCGGACCTCGGCGTCGACGATCTCGTCGGCACGCGCCTCGACCGCGTCGGCGATCTTCAGCAGCAGCTTCTGCCGGGTGCTCGGGGTGGAGTCCCGCCAGGCCGGGAACGCGGCCGCCGCGGCGTCCATGGCGGCATCGACGTCGGAGGCGCCCGACAGCGGGGACGTCGCGTAGACCTCGCCGGTGGTGGGGTCGACGATGTCGAGCGTGCGGCCGTCGGCCGCATCGACGAACTCACCGTTGATGTAGTTGCGCAGCGTGCGAAGGTCGCTCACGGGTCTCTCCTCGGTCTCGGCCTGCGGCATTGCAGAATCCGGCGCCATGGTACGTCGGCCGCCGGGGCCGACGGCGGGCGCCGAGTGGCCGCGCCGGTCGTGCCGCGGTCCACTGGTTGGCGGAATGCGCGTGGCACAGCGGAGCCGCGCGCGTACCGTAGCCAGGGTAGCCGCAAGGCTGCCGTTATCGACAGGCCGATCGCACATCGACGATGAAATCCGCATGCGTTTTCCAAGATCTCGACGAAATCAGCAGCTGCCGCGCTTGCGAACACGAGACCGATCGGGCACAGTGGCGGCGTGGCCAACCGCGACCGGAACGCCAGCGTTCCCCTCGACGCCGCCTCCAAGGCGATCATCGAGCAGCTCCAGGAGGACGGGCGCCGCCCGTACGCCGCCATCGGCAAGGCCGTCGGCCTGTCCGAGGCGGCAGTGCGACAGCGCGTCCAGAAGCTGCTCGACCAGGGCGTGATGCAGATCGTCGCCGTCACGGACCCGCTCACCGTCGGCTTCACCCGCCAGGCGATGGTCGGAATCCGGGTCGAAGGAGACATCGATCCCGTCGCCGACGCGCTGGCCGCCCTCGACGAGGTCGACTACGTCGTCTGCACCGCCGGCTCGTTCGACCTCCTGGCCGAACTGGTCTGCGAGGACGACGAGCACCTGCTCGAAATGATCAACAAGCGCATCCGCGCGCTTCCCGGCGTGCGGAGCACCGAGAGCTTCGTTTACCTGAAGCTCCGGAAACAGACCTACACCTGGGGCACCCGATGACAGCCGACCCGGCGCAGAAGGACCTTTCCAAGACCGCCTACGACCACCTGTGGATGCACTTCACCCGCATGTCGTCGTACGAGAACTCCCCCGTGCCGACGATCGTCAAGGGCGAGGGCACCTACGTCTGGGACGACAAGGGACGCAAGTACCTCGACGGCCTCGCCGGCCTGTTCGTCGTCCAGGCCGGCCACGGCCGCGAGGAGCTCGCCGAGGCCGCCGCCAAGCAGGCCAAGGAGCTCGCCTTCTTCCCGGTGTGGAGCTACGCCCACCCGAAGGCCGTCGAGCTGGCCGAGCGCCTGGCCAACTACGCCCCGGGCGACCTGAACAAGGTCTTCTTCTCCACCGGTGGCGGCGAGGCCGTCGAGACCGCCTGGAAGCTCGCCAAGCAGTACTTCAAGCTGACCGGCAAGCCGACCAAGTACAAGGTCATCTCGCGGGCCGTCGCCTACCACGGCACCCCGCAGGGCGCCCTGTCCATCACCGGCCTGCCGGGCCTGAAGGCCCCGTTCGAGCCGCTGGTGCCGGGCACCCACAAGGCCCCGAACACCAACATCTACCGCGCCCCGGCGTTCCTGGCCGGCCCCGACGGCACGGTCGACCCCGAGGCCTACGGCCGCTGGTGCGCCGACGAGATCGAGGTCGCGATCCTCAACGAGGGCGCCGACACCGTCGCTGCCGTCTTCGTCGAGCCGGTGCAGAACGCCGGTGGCTGCTTCCCGCCGCCGCCCGGGTACTTCCAGCGCCTGCGCGAGATCTGCGACCGCCACGACGTGCTGCTGGTCTCGGACGAGGTCATCTGCGCCTTCGGCCGCCTCGGCACCATGTTCGGCGCCGACAAGTTCGGCTACCAGCCCGACATGATCACCTGCGCCAAGGGCATGACCTCGGGCTACTCCCCGATCGGCGCCACGATCATCTCGGACCGCCTCGCCGAGCCGTTCTACAAGGGTGACAACACCTTCCTGCACGGCTACACCTTCGGCGGCCACCCGGTCTCCTCCGCGGTGGCGCTGGCCAACCTCGACATCTTCGAGCGCGAGGGCCTGAACCAGCACGTCCTCGACAACGAGGCCAACTTCCTGGGCACCCTCAGCAAGCTGCGCGACCTGCCGATCGTCGGCGACGTCCGCGGCAACGGCTACTTCTACGGCATCGAGCTCGTGAAGGACAAGGTCACCAAGGAGTCGTTCAACGACGACGAGGTCGAGCGCGTGCTCTACGGCTTCCTGTCGAAGGCGCTCTTCGACAACGGCCTGTACTGCCGCGCCGACGACCGTGGCGACCCGGTCGTCCAGCTGGCCCCGCCGCTGATCTCCGACCAGTCGACCTTCGACGAGATCGAGCAGATCCTGCGGACCAGCCTCACCGACGCGTGGGCGAAGCTCTGACCCCTCGGACTCTCCTCCCCACCCTCAGTCACAGGGCGGTCCCGCTTCGGCGGGGCCGCCCTGCGGCGTTCCCGGCGCCGCCCCCGCACCGCGCCGCCGCCGCTCCCGGCACCGCTCCGACACCTCCCCGACGGCGGTTCCCAGCCGTTCCGCCATCGGTCCGTCGATCAAACACGCCTGATTGCGGGCGATTTGCCCCGGATGGGCCAGTGTGCCGCAACCGCGCCCAGGCCCGATCGTTCTAATCTGACGACTGTCATATCCCTGCGGCCACCCAGGATGGAACCTCATGTCAGCGGCCCCTCCTGACAACGACGTGCTGTGGGCCCGGGGGATCGTCAAGTCCCACCACGGCACCCCCGCGCTGCGCGGCGTCTCGCTCGGGGTCCGGGAGGGCGAGGTCCTCGCCGTCACCGGCCCGCGCGGCTCCGGCAAGAGCACCCTGCTCGGCTGCCTCTCCGCCCTGCTCCCGGTCGACGAGGGCGAGGTCTGGTTCAACAGCTCCCCCGTCCACACCCTCGGCCGGGCCGGCCGTGAACGGCTGCGCCGCGACCGCTTCGGCTTCGTCGGCTCCGAACCGCACCTGGTCCCCGAACTGACCGCCCGGGAGAACGTCGCCCTGCCCCTGCTGCTGGCCGGCGCCGGCGGCAAGGCCGCCTACACCGCCGCCGACGAGTGGCTGGAACGCCTGGACATCGGCGACCTCGCCAAGGTCCGGCCGGAACGGCTGGTCCAGGGCCAGCGCCAGCGGATCGCCGTCGCCCGCGCCCTCGCACCGCTCCCGCCGGTCGTCTTCGCCGACGACCCCACCGCCCCGCTGCACCGCGAGACCGCCGAACAGGTCCTGCGGATACTGACCAGCGCGGCCCGCTCCCACCAGCTCACCCTCGTGCTGGCCACCCACGACCCCGAGCTCGTCCGGTACGCGGACCGCGCCGTCGCCCTCCTCGACGGCCGCCTGACCGGCCCCGCCACGCCCGTGCCGCGCGGCATCGCCGCCCCCGGCACCGCCGGGGCCACCGCCGTCCCGGCCGCCGGCCGCTGAAAGAGTCGACGCCGTGTTCTATCTCCGCCTGGCCCGGGGCTACCGGGTCCTCGACCTCGGCCGCTGGCTGCTGACCGCGCTGGCCGGCGCGGTCGTCGCCGCCTTCCTGCTGCGCGCCCTCGGCCGGGCGATGAGCGGCCCCACCGACGGCCACGACGCGCTCGTCCGGCTGCTCTGGTGCCTGCCCCCGCTGGCCGCGGTCGCCTGGTTCGCGGCCGTCGCCGCCCGCGCCGTGCCCGCCCGGCGGGCCGACCGGATCACCGGGCTCACCACGGCCGGCGCCGGGGCCGGCCGGATCCGCGCGCTGATCGCCGGCGAGGTCGCGCTCGCCTGCGGGGCCGGCGCCGGACTCACCCTGCTGCTCTTCCTGGTCCTGCGCAACGACATCGCCGGCCCGGCCCTCGCCGACGAACTGGGCATGGGCGTCGCCCTCCCCGCCGCCGCGCCGGTCACCCTGCTCGCCCTCGTGCCGCTGACCGCCGGACTCGCCGCGGCCGGGGCCGTCCGGCCCGCCGAGACCCTGCCCGGCCGCTCCGGCACCGAGCCGACCGGGTTCGGCCCGTGGCGGATCGCCCTGCCGATCGGCCTCGCCGTCATCGGCCTCGCCCTGGAACTGATCGCGCTGCGCCCCGGCGCCGCCGCCGACGGCCGTCCGATCCACCTGCCGGCCGGACTCGGCAGCACCAGCACCGCCGCGCTGGGCGGGTGGATCGCCTCCGCGGTCGGCCTCGCCCTGCTCACCGGCCCGCTGCTCGGCTGGGCCGGGCGGCTGCTGGCGCTCGGGCGGCCCACCCCGCTGCGACTGCTCGCCGGCCGGGGTCTCACCGCCCAGGCCCGCCGGCTCGGGGCGCCGCTGGCCGTCCTCGCCCTGGCGCTCGCGATGGTGCTCACCACCGTCCGCTACTGGCTGGGCGAACCCGGCAGCGCCGATGTGCTGCCCGCGATCGAGGCCGGGCTGGTACTGGGCTGCACCGCCGGGGCGGTGGTGGTCCGGCTGGCCGAGCTGCGCACCGCCCGCCGGGGTGTCGCCGAGGCGCTGCTGCGGCTCGGGGCGGCGCCCCGGCTGCTGTTCGGCGCGGTCGTGCTGCGGACCCTGATGACGGGCACGGTCCTGCTGGTCACCGGCGGGGCCACGGCGGCCCTGGCCGCGGCCGGACTGCGCTGAGCCGACGGGGCGGCGCCTCCGGGCGACGCGGAAGGGCCCGGCCGGTGGCCGGGCCCTTCCGCGTCGCTGGGCCGGTCGTCCGGCTCTGCTCGATCGGCTCGTCGCCGGTCGGGCTCATCGCTGATCAGATCGTCGCTCGGTCAGATCGTCGCTCGATCGGCTCGTCGGGCGATCAGTCCGCCGTTGATCAGCCCGCCGCCGCGAGCTGGCCGCAGGCGCCGTCGATCTCCTGACCGCGGGTGTCGCGGACGGTCGTCGGCACACCGTGCGACTGCAGCCGACGGACGAACTCCCGCTCGTCCTCGGGACGCGAGGCCGTCCACTTGGAGCCCGGGGTGGGGTTCAGCGGGATCAGGTTGACGTGCACCCGGTGGTTCTTGATCAGCCGGCCGAGCAGGTCCGCCCGCCACGCCTGGTCGTTGATGTCCTTGATCAGCGCGTACTCGATGGAGATCCGGCGACCGGACTTCTCGGCGTAGTTCCACGCCGCGTCCAGCACCTCGGCGACCTTCCAGCGGGTGTTGACCGGCACCAGCTCGTCCCGGAGCTCGTCGTCCGGAGCGTGCAGCGACAGCGCCAGACGGCAGCTGAGGCCCTCGTCGGCGAACCGGTACATCGCCGGGACCAGGCCGACGGTCGAGACCGTGATGCCGCGCTGGGACAGGCCGAAGCCGTCCGGCGCCGGGTCGGTCAGCCGGCGGATCGAGGCCAGCACCCGCTTGTAGTTGGCCAGGGGCTCGCCCATGCCCATGAACACCACATTGGACAGCCGGGCCTCGCCGCCGGGGATCTCCCCGCTCCTCAGCGAGCGCATCCCGGCGGCGATCTGCTCGACGATCTCGGCCGTCGACAGGTTCCGGGTCAGCCCGGCCTGGCCGGTGGCGCAGAACGGGCAGTTCATGCCGCAGCCCGCCTGGGAGCTGATGCACATGGTGACCCGGTCCGGGTAGCGCATCAGCACCGACTCGACGAGCGTGCCGTCGAACAGCTTCCAGAGCGTCTTGCGGGTCGTGTCGTCGTCGCAGGACACGTGCCGCAGGACCGACATCAGCTCCGGCAGCAGGCTGTCGGTGAGCTTCTCCCGGCTGGCGGCGGGGATGTCCGTCCAGCTCGCCGGGTCGTTCGACATCCGGCCGAAGTAGTGGTTGGAGAGCTGCTTCGCGCGGAACGGCTGCTCGCCCAGCTCGGCGACGGCCTCCTTGCGCTCGGCGGGGCTCAGGTCGGCGAGGTGTCGCGGGGGCTTGGCGCCGCGCGGCGCGACAAAGGTGAGTTCTCCGGGCTTAGGCATGGTTGTTCCAGTGTCGCAGACGCGCGAGGGCCCCGGACGCCGTGCGTCCGGGGCCCGGGGCCGGGGCGGGTCGCCTCAGCTGCCCACGAAGGCCGCCAGCAGCAGCCAGACCACCGGGGCGGTCGGCAGCAGCGAGTCCAGCCGGTCCATGATGCCGCCGTGACCGGGCAGCAGGGTGCCCATGTCCTTGATCCCGAGGTCCCGCTTGATCATCGACTCACCCAGGTCGCCCAGGGTCGCGGTGACCGCCGCGCAGCCGCCCAGGATCAGGCCCTGCCACCAGCTGCCGCCGTCGATGATCAGCTCCATCAGCAGCGCGCCCGCCAGCATCGACAGGCCGATGCCGCCGGCCAGTCCCTCCCGGGTCTTGCCCGGGCTGATCGTCGGCGCCAGCTTGGTCCGGCCGAACTTGTAGCCCACCGCGTAGGCGCCGGTGTCACTGCACACCGTGACGATCAGGAACAGCACGATCCGCTGCGGACCGTCGTCGGCCGCCAGCATCATCGCCACGAAGGTGGCGAGGAAGGGGACGTAGAAGGCGGTGAAGATGCCCGCCGTTATGTCCCGCAGGTAGTTCTCCGGCGGCTCGGCCATCCGCCAGACCATCACCGCGAGACCGGTGAGCGCGAGCGAGGCGGCCGCCCACTGGATCCCCGACCAGTAGCCGGTGGCGACCATCGCGATGCCGCCCGCGACCAGCGGGACCAGCGGCGCCTTGATCTCCTTGCGCTCGGCCAGCCGACTGGTCAGCTCCCAGATGCCGACCGACACCGCCGCGATCACCACGACCAGGAACAGGGCCTTGACGACGAAGAGCGAGGCGACGATGACCGCGCCGAGGCCGACGCCCACGCCTATCGCGGCCTGGAGGTTGCGGCCGCCGCGCTGCTTGCGCTGCGCCGGCTGAGGCTGCGGATCGGGCTGGGCCACGGGTGTCTCCTGCCCTGGGTGGGACGACGGCACGAGGAACGGCTGCCCCGCCGCCGGTCCGCCCGGCATGCCGGGACGACCCGCCGCGACCGGAGGCGTCTGCGGCGCCGACGGCCCCGGGTACGCCGCGGCGGTGCCCGGGTGGGGACCGCCGACCGGAGCGGACCGGGCGTCGTCGGTGATCGCGCGCAGCACGACCGTCTCCGACGCGCCAGGCTCCACCGCCCCGGGCTGCTCGTCGCGGAACAGCGGTCCGCTCAGCCGGCCCGTCTCGCGGGACGGCCCCTCGGCGGGGTCGGGCCCGGACGGGGCTGCGGGCTGCGGGCCCGGTTCGGCCGGAACGGGAGGCATGACCTGAGTCTCCTCCGCGTCGGGGTCCCAGTACACCGGAGGCTGCTGGGAGTGACCCGTTCGGTGGCCGGGGTCACCCGAGCCGTACTGCCCGGGCCGGTCGTGCTGGCCGGGTCGGTCGTACTGGCCGGGTCGGTCGTACTGGCCCGGCCGGTCGTACTGCCCGTGCTGCGGCTGCGCCGGGTACCCGCCGGCGGCGGGTGCGCCGGACGGGCCGGGGGCAGCGGGTGTGCCGGGTGCGCCGGGGGCCTGCGCAGGCGTGCCGGGGGCCTGCGCAGGCTCGTACGGACGGTACGGCTGGTACTGCTGGTCGGACGTGCCCCAATAGCCAGGGGCGTCAGGGGCGTCGTTCATCAGACCTCGAGCAGCTCGGCTTCCTTGTGCTTCAGCAGCTCGTCGACGGTGGCCACGTACTTGGCCGTGGTGTCGTCGAGCTCCTTCTCGGCGCGACGGCCGTCGTCCTCGCCGATCTCGCCGTCCTTGACCAGCTTGTCGATCGCGTCCTTGGCCTTGCGGCGGACGGCGCGGATCGAGACCTTGGCGTCCTCGCCCTTGCCGCGGGCGACCTTGATGAACTCCCGGCGGCGCTCCTCGGTCAGCTCGGGGAGCACGACCCGGATGATGGAACCGTCGTTCGACGGGTTGACACCCAGGTCGGAGTCGCGGATCGCCTGCTCGATCGCCTTCAGCGCGGTCTTGTCGAACGGCGAGACGACCGCCATCCGGGGCTCCGGCACGGAGAAGGACGCCAGCTGGTTGATCGGCGTCACGGCGCCGTAGTACTCCGCGACGATCTTGGCGAACATCGCCGGGTGCGCGCGGCCGGTGCGGATGGCGGCGAAGTCGTCCTTGGCGTGGGCGACGGCCTTCTCCATCTTCTCCTCGGCGTCGAGGAGGGTCTCTTCGATCACTGTGATCTCCCTGTCCGGTTCATCTGCTGGTGTCCCGACCGGGGTCGGGCGCCGGAGCCTCGCGGCGGCGGCGCCGTCCGGTACGGCTGGTTACTGCTCAGGCCCGGACAGAATCCTGGCTGATGAGTGTGCCGATCTTCTCACTCTTCACCGCACGCGCGATATTGCCCTCCGCGAGCAGCTCGAAGACCAGCATCGGAAGGTTGTTGTCCTTGCAGAGCGTGATCGCGGTGAGGTCGGCCACCTTGAGGTCGCGCGCGATGACCTCGGAGTACTCCAGCGCGTCGAACTTGACCGCGTCCGGGTTGGTGCGGGGGTCGGAGTCGTAGACGCCGTCCACGCCGTTCTTGCCCATCAGCAGCACATCGGCGTGGATCTCCAGCGCCCGCTGGACGGCCGTGGTGTCGGTGGAGAAGTAGGGCATGCCCATACCGGCGCCGAAGATCACCACACGGCCCTTCTCCAGGTGCCGGACGGCGCGCAGCGGCAGGTACGGCTCGGCGACCTGGCCCATCGTGATGGCGGTCTGGACCCGGGTCTCGATGCCCTCCTTGACCAGGAAGTCCTGGAGCGCCAGGCAGTTCATGACCGTGCCGAGCATGCCCATGTAGTCCGAGCGGGCCCGGTCCATACCGCGGACCTGGAGCTCGGCGCCGCGGAAGAAGTTGCCGCCGCCGATCACCACGGCGACCTCGGTGCCCGCGCGGACGACCGTGGCGATCTCGCGGGCGATCGCGTGCACGACGTCCGGATCGACGCCGAGCCCGCCGCCGCCGGCGAACGCTTCACCGGACAGCTTCAGCATTACCCGGCGGCGCGTGCCGTCCTGGATCTCCCGCGCGGTCTCCTGCGTCTCCTGCATGGACTTCTCCTTCTGCACCTACTGGTTCACAGACGCGGGTGTGCGGGTGCCCGGCCTGCGCGTACACGCGAGGAGGCCACTGCCGCGGGAACCGGTTCGGTGTCCTGCACGGCAATGGCCTCCTCGTCGTTCATGTCGCCGACGCGGCTCGCCCGTGAACGGATGGCGCTGGGTGAGCCCGTACGGCGCGTTCCCCGTAGCCCTGGTCAGCGGGCGGGGGCGGTTCCCAGCCTACGGCCGGGGGGACCGGTGGAACGTGGCTCAGGCGCCGACGCGGAAGCGGGCGAAGCGCTTGAGGGCGACGCCGTTCTCCTCGAGGACCTTGGCGACGGTCTTCTTGTTGTCCTTCGCGAAGGCCTGCTCCAGGACGGAGTTCTCCTTCACGAAGCCGGTGACGCGACCCTCGACGATCTTCGGCAGGGCGGCCTCCGGCTTGCCCTCCTCGCGAGCGGTGGCCTCGGCGACGCGGCGCTCGTTCTCGATGTCCTCGGCCGGGATGTCCTCGCGGGACAGGTACTTCGGCGCGAAGGCGGCGATGTGCTGCGCGACGTCCTTGGCGACCTCGGCGTTCTCCTTGTCCAGCTCGACCAGGACGCCGACGGCCGGCGGGAGGTCGGGGCTGGTCTTGTGCAGGTAGACAGCGACGAAGCCGTCGCCGTCGAACTGCGCGAAGCGGCGGAAGACGATCTTCTCGCCCAGGGTCGCGTTGGCCTCGTCCACGAACTGCTGGACGGTCTTGCCGGCCTCGATCTCGGACGCCAGGGCGGCGTCCAGGTCGGCCGGGGCGCTCTTGGCGACGTGGGCGGCGATCGCGTCGGCGACCTGGACGAAGTTGTCACCCTTGGCGACGAAGTCGGTCTCGCAGTTGAGCTCGACCAGGACGCCGGACTTCTTGTCCTCGGCGATCAGCGCGGCGACGGCACCGTTGGAGGCGTCGCGGCCCTCACGCTTGGCAACGCCCTTCTGGCCCTTGATGCGCAGAAGCTCGACGGCCTTCTCGACGTTGCCCTCGGCCTCGTCCAGGGCCTTCTTGCAGTCCATCATGCCGGCGCCGGTGAGCTCACGGAGCTTCTTGACGTCCGCGGCGGTGAAGTTCGCCATGGTGTGAATCTCTTCTCGCGTCTCGCGTGTCTGCGTGGAGTAGCGCCGGGGCCGATGGTTCGGCCCCGGCGCGGGAGAGAGGGGCACCGACCGGTGTCGTACCGGCGGGTGCCCCTCACCCTTGGTACGTCAGGCCTGCTCGGCCGGAGCCTCGGCGGCGGGGGCCTCGGTGACCGGGGCCTCGACGGCGGCGGCCTCGGCGGCCGGAGCAGCCTCGGCGGCGTCGGCGGCGGGAGCCTCCTCAGCCTTCTTCTCGCCCTCCAGGATGTCCTTCTCCCAGTCGGCGAGCGGCTGGTCGGCACCCGGCTCGGCCTTGACGTCGCCCTTGGCGACACCCGCGCGGGACTTGAGGCCCTCGGCGACGGCGTCGGCGATCACACGGGTCAGCAGGGTGACGGAGCGGATCGCGTCGTCGTTGCCCGGGATCTTGTAGTCGACCTCGTCGGGGTCGCAGTTGGTGTCGAGGATGGCGACGACCGGGATGTTGAGCTTCCGGGCCTCGCCGACCGCGATGTGCTCCTTCTTGGTGTCCACGATCCAGACAGCGCTGGGAACGCGCTGCATGTCACGGATACCGCCGAGGGTCTTCTCCAGCTTGTCGTGCTCGCGCTGGAGGACCAGGAGCTCCTTCTTGGTGAGGCCGGAGCCGGCCACGTCCGAGAAGTCCAGCTCGCCCAGCTCCTTGAGGCGCTGCAGGCGCTTGTAGACGGTCGAGAAGTTGGTCAGCATGCCGCCGAGCCAGCGCTGGTTCACGTAGGGCATGCCCACGCGGGTGGCCTGCTCGGCGATGGCCTCCTGGGCCTGCTTCTTCGTGCCGACGAAGAGGACGCTGCCGCCGTGGGCAACGGTCTCCTTGATGAACTCGAAGGCGCGGTCGATGTAGTTCAGCGACTGCAGGAGGTCGATGATGTAGATGCCGTTGCGCTCGGTGATGATGAAGCGCTTCATCTTCGGGTTCCAGCGGCGGGTCTGGTGACCGAAGTGGACGCCGCTCTCCAGCAGCTCCCGCATCGTGACGACGGCCATAGCCGTGCTCCTCAGGTGTTACGCCCGGCTCCGGCGCAGCGGCGTCACGGGACGCGCGAGATGGCGCTTCCCGTTCGGCTGGTGCGAACGGCCGGGTCAGGCTCGGTTTTGTCCGTGGCGGCCAGGTGACAGCCACGCCTGACGCCCCGAACGTGCCGAGCCGCTTCCCCCGGCGGTCCTGGGACCGGTCGGGCTCGGCGGACCGAGCGGCACTCGCACCTGGCGGGGGCGGCGGCTGAGCCGCTGTCCGACCACCGGTGGCGGGGCGTGCGAAGTCGACCCGGCGGACCGGGTCGCGTGTGAAGTGTACGGGAAGCGCCGAGCGCCGAGCGACTCCGTGGAAGCCGGGCGGGCGGGGGACCGGCCAGGTCCGGGGCCCCGGGCGGCCGTGTTGGGCCCCCGTGCACCTGTCGGGGTCCACCCGTTGGAGGGACGGCCATTGTCCCCAGGGGCCGGTTGTCCACAGGAAACGGGCCCGGGGTGGCCCGGGACGGCCGGCCCGGGGAGCCTCGGCGGCACGACTGTCGGTGGCGGGGACGGTGGGTGTGGGTGTGGGTGTGGGTGCGGACGTGGACGCAGGTCTGGACGCGGCTCCGGGCGGGAGAGGCAGCAGGGCATGGGCGGAGGCGAGGCGGTGGGTGCTCTCGCTCTTGCCGGTGGTGCTGGTCGCCCTGCTGACCGGCGGCCCGCCCGGGGCGCTCGGGCACGCCGCGGGCAGGGAGGACGGGGTCGTGGTCGCTCCCGGAGCCGCCAGGACCAGCGAGGGGAGCGGGACGAGCAGGAGCGGGACGAGCGGGAGCGGGCGGTGGTGGCCGGTGGACGGGCCGGGCGGGGGGCCGGGTGCCGTGATCGGCCGCTTCGAGCCGCCCGTGCGACCGTGGGGCGCGGGCCACCGGGGCGTCGACCTGGCCGCCACCGCCGGTGCGGAGGTTCGCGCCGCGGCGCCGGGGGTGGTGACGTTCGCCGGGCCGGTGGCCGGACGGCCGGTCGTCACGGTCACCCACGCGCCGACGGGATCCGCGGCGTCCGCGGCTCCGTCAGCCCCGTCGGCTCCTCCGCTGCGGAGCACCTATCTCCCGGTGGTGGGTGTCCTCACCGCGGGCACCGCCGTGGCGGCCGGACAGGTGATCGGACGGCTCGCACCCGGGGACGGCCACTGCGCCGCCGGCCCCTGCCTGCACTGGGGTCTGCTGCGCGGAGAGCGCTACCTGGACCCACCGGCCCTGTTCGGGACCGGCCGCGCCCGGCTGCTTCCGCTCGACCGCCCGGCGGACCGGGTCGCCGCCGCACCCGTCCCCCCTGCCGGGCCGCGCACCGTGCTGGGGACGCCGCGCTTCAGCTCCGGCCGAGGCCGTGCAGGGCGAGGGCGACGGCGGCGTCCGCGATCACCTCGGGACTCTCGGCCCGGCCACCCGCTGCCCGGTGCTCCGCCTGCCGCACCGCCGCCTCGACGATGCCCTGGAGCAGCGCGGCCGCCAGCCGGGGCTGCTCGTGGCCGAGGTCGTCGAGGGCCTGGACCACCAGCCCGACCAGCGTCCCGTGCGCGGCCCGGATGCGTTCCCGGGCCGCGTCGTCCAGCTCCAGTGCGGAGATCGCCGCGACCGCGCGGTGGCGCGGGTCGGCGGCCAGCGCGAGCTGGCTCCGGACGTACGCCTCGATCCGTTCGGCGGCGGTGTCCCGGCTCGCCATCCCGGCCTCGATCTCGGCGGCCCACAGTGGGAAGTCCACCTCGCAGAGCGCCTCCACCACCGCCCCGCGGGAGCGGAAGTACTCGTACACCGAGGAACGCGCGAGGCCGGTGCGCACCGCGAGCGCGGGAAAGGTCAGGGCTTCCATGCCTCCCTCGGTGAGGAGACTGCGGGCAGCATCGAGGAGGGCTGCCCGCTGCATCTGGCGATGCTCGGCCACACTGGCTGCTCGGATCTTCGGCACGCCCTCCACTGTACGGAGCCCTACATCGCACCGGTACGGTGCCGCGCACCGCAACGAATACGGAGGGATGCGTTCCGGGGTGCGGCGTGCGAACCCGGCGTACGCGGCGCACCGACCGGTCCGCTCGACGCCCCGCCGGGGCGTTCGGCCGAGGAGCCTCCGGCCGGGGGCGGTTTTCGGCCGGGGCCGACCGGGAGTCGACCGGGGGCGACCGGAGGGTGTTCGGCCGGAGAGAGTCCGGCCGGGGGTGTTCGGCTACCGGATGTCCGACAGCTTGGCGCGCAGCTGAAGCACCGACTTGGTGTGGATCTGGCTGACCCTGCTCTCGGTCACCCCGAGGACCTGGCCGATCTCCGCGAGCGTGAGTCCCTCGTAGTAGTAGAGCGTCACCACGGTCTTCTCCCGTTCGGGAAGGGTGTTGACCGCCTGCGCCAGCAGCCGGCGCAGCTCCCGGTCCTCGGCCACCTCGACCGGGTCGTCCGCCCCGTGGTCCTCCAGCGTCTCCATCAGGCTCAGCCGGTCGCCGCCGTCGCCGACCGGGTGGAGCAGCTCGTCGAGCGCGACCACGTTGGCGAGCGAGAGCTGGCTGAAGATGGTGTGCAGGTCCTCGATCGCGATGCCCATTTCGGCCGCGACCTCGGGCTCGGTGGGCGTCCGCCGCAGCCGGGCCTCGAGTGTCGCGTAGGTGCGCTCGACCGCCTTGGCCTTCTGCCGCACCGAGCGCGGGATCCAGTCCAGCGCACGCAGCTCGTCGATGATCGCGCCGCGGATCCGGCTGATCGCGTAGGTCTCGAACTTGATGGCTCGCTCGATGTCGAACTTCTCGATCGCGTCGATCAGCCCGAAAACACCGGAGGAGACGAAGTCGGCCTGCTCGACATTGGACGGCAGACCGACCCCCACCCGGCCCGCCACGTACTTGACGAGCGGCGAGTAGTGCAGGATCAGCTGCTCCCGCAGCCGCTGATCGGCCGTCTCCTTGTAGGCGCGCCAGAGTTCTTCGAGCGCCGTGCGCTCCCGACGGGGAGCCGGCGCTTCCGCGGACGCGGGGGCGGACGCGCCGGCGGGAGCGCCGGGCGCGTCCGGGCGGTCGTCGTGCGCCCCGGTGAGCGCCGGACGGCCACCCTGCCGCGCCAGGGCCCCCATCCCACCCGTGGACTTGGGCGGGTACTCGGTCGCGGTCCGCCGCTCGGTGCGCGGCCCTCCCGAGGACCGGGCGCCACCGGTCACTCGGTGTCCGGGAATGTGTGTGGGCATACGTTGGTCTGCGCCGTTCTGCCGAGTCATGTGCTGATAGGGAAGGCATGGCGAGCGTAGCGTGACCGACTCGCTGCAGAGTGCTACCGCCACTCGGTCGTCCCCCGATCCGGTGGCGTTCGTGTCGCCCCACCCGGGCACCGGAGGTGGACGAACCGGATGCCGGCCCCGCCCGGCCGGTCCGCACCGTCAACTCCGCGCCCTTCCCCGTCCTCCTCCCGGTCGCCCCTCGGGCGCGTGTCCTCCTGACGCCGCGCCCCACCGGTCCCTCCGGGCCGATCCGCCGCCCTCGTCCGGACGGGCCGTCACCTCCTCCGCACCAGACGCCAGTGCGCGCCGTGGCGCTCGACGTGGCCGAGCGATCCCAGCTCGTAGAGCCGCTGGAGCACCTCGTCCGGCGGAAGTCCCGACTGCCGGGCCAACCGCTCCACGGGCGCACCCTCGGCCGTGGCCGGCACGGCCTCCAGGACCTGTGCCGCCTCCGGCTCCAGGAGGTCCCTGGGCAGCACCGGCCCACTGCGCTGCGGCGCCAGGTCCTCGCCGATCGCCCCGATCAGTTCGACGATCTCGGCCGCGTCGGTCACGACCGTGGCCGCGCCGCTGCGGACCAGTGCGTGCACCCCGGCGGAGAGCTCCGAGGTGACCGGCCCGGGCACACCCATGGTGTGCCGGTTGAGGTCACGGGCGCGTCGAGCGGTGCTGAGCGCCCCGCTGCGCAGCGCCGCCTCGACCACCACCGTGCCGCGGGTCAGCGCCGCGATCACCCGGTTGCGCAGCACGAACCGGAACCTGGTCGGGTGCTCCCCCGGCGGAAGCTCGCTCACCAGCAGTCCCTGTTCGGCGATCCGGCGGATCAGCACGGTGTTGCCCCGCGGGTAGGCCACGTCCACCCCGCAGGCCAGAACACCGACCGTCGGAGCGCCGACCGCCAGCGCGCCCCGGTGGGCGGCCGCGTCGATCCCGTAGGCGCCGCCGGACACGACCACCCAGCCGCGTTCGGCGAGCTGTGCGGCGAGGTCCCCCGCGACGTGCGCACCGTACGCCGTGCAGGCCCGGGCCCCGACCACCGCGACCGATCGCAGGGCGAGCAGGCGCAGCGAGCCCGTCCCGACCACCCAGAGCCCGGTAGGACGGCCCGCTCCGAGGTCGTCCAGCTGGCTCGGCCACTCGGTGTCGCCCGGAATGACGAAGCGTCCGCCGGCCGCGCGCACCCGCTCCAGATCGGCGACCGGATCGAGTCCTGCCGTCCGGGCCCGGTAGGCCGCCAGCCTGGCGGTGTCCACGCCGAGTTGCTCGGCCGGGGCGCCGCTCCGGATCGCCTGTACGACGTCCAGGGCGTCGAGGCGGGCGAGCCAGCGGCCGAGCGTGGCGTCCCCCGGTTCGGCGAGCCGGCTCAGCGCCGCCCTGGCGAGGCGCTCCGGCCCGGGCTCCGGGACGGCTCCCGGCTCGGGGGGCGGGCGCTGGGGGAGGTCGTTCGCGGTGAGGCTCATGTGCCGCTCTCCTCGGGGTTCTCGGGCTTCTCGGGGTTCTCGGGGTTCTCGGGGTTCTCGGTGGAGGTGGGATCGGGCGGCCGGCGGGCGGGCCGGGGGCGAGTGGGACGGCGTCCGGCCCGGGCGTCCGGACCGTCCGCGGTGGAATCCGGACTGCGGAAGAACTGCTCCGTCAGTGGGAGCCCCTGTTCCACGCCCGTGCGCAGTACGAGGGCCGTCCGGATGTCGCGCTGTTCGGGGCGGTCCCGGCCGGCGAGGTCCGCGACGGTCCAGGCGACCCGCAGCACCCGGTCCAGGCCCCGGGCGGTCAACAGGCCCCGCTCCAGCTGGCGCGCGGCGTCGTTGAGCGCGCCCGGCGCCAGTTGCCAGCGGGTCCGCAGCTCGTGCCCGGGGACTTCGGCGTTGGTCCGCCACGGTGTGGCCGCGAGCCTGGCCGCCGCGCGCTCCCGCGCCGCCAGCACGCGGGCGGCAACGACCTCGGTGGTCTCCGCCGAGGTGTCGCGCTGCATCAGTTCGGCCCTGGTCACCGGGGCGACCTGGACCTGGAGGTCGACCCGGTCGAGCAGCGGGCCGGACAGCCTGCCCTGGTAGCGGCTGACCATGGCGGGCGTGCACTCGCACCCCTCGCCCCGCCGCGAGTGGCGCCCGCACGGACAGGGGTTGGCCGCCAGGCAGAGCAGGAAGCGAGCGGGCAGCCGGAGCGATCCGGCGGACCGCGCGATCACCACCTCGCCGGCTTCGAGCGGTTGGCGCAGTGCGTCCAGGACCCGGACCGGGAACTCGGGCGCCTCGTCGAGGAACAGGACCCCACGGTGGGCCAGCGAGACCGCACCCGGTCTCGGCAGACCGCTGCCACCACCGACGATGGCGGGCATGGTGGTCGAGTGGTGCGGGGAGCAGTAGGGCGCGCGGTCGATCAGCGGCCGGCCCGCCGGGAGCAGCCCCGCGACGGAGTGGACCGCGGTGACCTCCAGCGCTTCCTTCTGGGTCAGCCTCGGGAGCAGCGCCGGCAGTCGCTCCGCCAGCATCGTCTTGCCCGCGCCCGGCGGACCCTTGAGGTAGAGGTGGTGACCACCCGCGGCGGCGATCTCCAGGGCCCGGCGGGCCTCGTACTGTCCGGCCACGTCCGCGAGGTCCATCCGGGCGGCCGCCTCGTCGGGCAGGCCGCGCACCCCGGCGCTGGGGAGCATGAGACCCGCCATCAACGGGTCCGGCCGTCCGGCGAGCCGGTCGGGCGGCTCCTCCGGCTCGGGGGCTCCGCTGAGCACCGCGATCAGCTGGCGCAGGCTGCGCACGCCGATGACGCTCACTCCGGGGACCAGCTCGGCCTCGGCGGCCGTCTGATCCGCGACCACCACCCGCTCGTAACCGGCGTCGGCGGCCGCCAGCACCGAGGGGAGCACCCCGCGGACCGGGCGCACCCGCCCGTCCAGCCCCAGCTCACCGATGAGCAGCAGGTCGGCGATCGCGGAGGGGTCGAGCCGCTCGGCCGCGGCCAGTACGGCGCAGGCCACGGCGAGGTCGAAGCCGCTGCCGCTCTTGGGCACCGACGCCGGGCTCAGTCCTACGGTCAGTTTGCGCTGCGGCCAGGCCTCGCCGCTGTTGACGACCGCGGCGCGAACCCGGTCGCGGGCCTCGGAGAGCGCCTTGTCGGGCAGGCCGACCAGGGTGAACGCCGCCACCCCGGGCTCCAGGTCGGCCTGGACCTCGACGATCACCCCGTCGACCCCGACCAGGGCCACGGAACACGTCCGGGCGAAGGCCATCTAGACCGCCCCCCGCAGGTGGTCGACCGTAGCCGCGCCGCGGACCCGGTTGATGACGGCGACGAGGTCGATCCGGACACCGCCCGGCGGAACGGGCGCCCACGGCGGGTCGGTGGAGCCGGGCCGGTACCCGGGGCCCGCCAGCCGGGCGAAGTGGCCGGGCCAGCGCTCGGACATCCAGCGCTCGGCCAGGCGGCGCAGCCGCTCCGCCTTGATGGGGTCGATGGCCTCGGTGGGCTGCTGGAAACTCCGCTCGGAGCGGGTCTTGACCTCGCAGACCGCCACCGTGTCGCCGTCGAGGGCGACGATGTCCAGCTCGCCCTCGACGCACCGCCAGTTGCGGTCGAGGATGTGCAGCCCCTGCTCGGCGAGCCGGCGGGCCGCCACGCGTTCGCCGTAGCGGCCGAGGCCGGTGTTGCCGAGCCGCCCCGCTCCGGCGCCGCCGGGCGCGGACGGCGCCGCTACGGGCGGGGCGGGCTCGGCCGGGGCGGACGCGGGCGCGACGGATCCCTGGTCGGCCTGCGGGAGCGGGCCGCCCGCCGGGGCGGGCGCCGCCCGTCGGCGTGGCTGCCCGCCCCGTCGGGCCTTCGCGGTCTGCTGGCGCGTGGCGCGCTCGATGTCCTGCACGGTGACCACCTCCGACGGGGAGGCTGCCGTGCGGTCCGGACGCGGACCATGGGGTTGTTATTTCCTGTGGAAAACCCGGGCCTGTGGATAACTCCTGTCACCCACGGGAGTGAGAATTCCGGAATATCCGAAATTCCCCTGGACATCCGGGGACCGGGCGGTCCAACGTCAGTTCCCGAAGCCGGACTCGTCCGAGGGCAGCTCCAGATCGCTCTTCGCGAGTTCCTCGATGTTCACGTCCTTGAAGGTCAGCACCCGGACCTTGCGGACGAACCGGGCCGGCCGGTACATGTCCCAGACCCACGCATCCGCCATCGACACCTCGAAGAAGACCTCACCCTGCACCGAGTGCACCTGCAGCTCGTAGTCGTTGGTGAGGTAGAACCGTCGCTCGGTCTCGATCACGTACTTGAACAGGCCGACGACGTCCCGGTACTCCCGGTAGAGCTTGAGCTCCATCTCGGTCTCGTACTTTTCGAGATCTTCGGCACTCATCCAGGCGTCCCCTCAACTTGTCACGTCCACCCATTGTGGACCACCGCACTCACCCTCAGAGCCGTACCGGGGCGACCGGCGGCCCCTCGGTCAACAGCCGCTCCAGAAAGTCCACCAGTCCGAACGGATAGACCGTCTCGGAGGTGGACCGCAATTCCTCGACCGTCCACCAGCGCGCCGCGAGCAACTGGGCGTGTTCGTCCTCGCCCATGCCCGAGTGGTCCAGCACCGTCCGTGTCGTCCGGGCCAGGTGGAACCACTGTTCCTGCTCGAAGCGCTGCCCCCGATAGGAGAACGAAGCATTGCCGTACGCGACCACCGGACCGAGCTCCACACCGTGCAAGCCGGTCTCCTCCACGAGCTCCCGCTCGGCGGCGTCCCGGACGTTCTCCCCCTGCTCCAGTCCTCCGCCGGGGGTGAACCACCAGGTGACGCCGGGCGTCGCCGGGTCCGAGCCGTGGAAGAGCAGCAGTCGGTCCTGCCCGTCGAGCAGCAGGATCCGCGAGGCCCTGCGCCGCTGTGCCGCCATGACGAGCCTCCACGCTCCCTCCGTCCGCCCCGGTCGTTCCCCCGATCCTGCCACCCGGCGCGGTCGTCCGGGGCGAGGTTCGGCAGAGCGGTCCCGGCGCGGGCGGCGCCGGTCCGGCTCAGGCGGCGCGGCGACGGCGGCGCACCAGACCCGCCGCACCCCCCACCGCCGAGGTCACGACGATCGTCGCCGCGCCTACAACGCTCGCCCAGAACGCGGGCTCCAGCGGTCCCGGGGCAGCCGGCCGGCGGCCGTCGATCGCCTCGAACGCCGAGGTGCCGCCCAGCAGCGCCATCCGGCCGAACGGCAGCACGGTGGCCTCCACCCTGGCCTGCACCTCGGTGGCCGGGACGGTCCCGCCGTCCGTCTCCAGGTGGACCCGGGAGTCGAGCGAGCCGAGCCGGTTGTCACCGAGCAGGAAGAGCCGGCCGGGCGGCACCTCCACGCTGAAGGAGGCTCCCTGGGCACCCGTCCCGGCGAGGTAGGGCTCGTCCACCGGCTTGCCGTTAACGGTCAGCCGGCGGTCGCCCTCTCCGACCGCGACGGTGTCCCCTCCCACCGCGACCACGCGCTTGACCATGAGCTCGCCGCCCCAGGCCCGGTCGCGGAAGACGACCACGTCACCGCGACCGACGTCCGAGCCGTCGGACTTCCTGGCCAGGACGGTGTCCTGGGCCTGGAGGGTGGGCGCCATCGAGGCGGTCGGAATGCTGTAGGGCCGGTAGCTCACGGCGATCACCGCGAAGCCGCCGATCAGCAGGGCCAGCCCGAGGCCGAGCAGTACACCCTGGACCACGGCCGCGGGTCGACGCCGACGGCGGGCGGCAGCCGGCGGACTGTCGGCCGAGCGTTCCACGACACTGCTCATCGATACCGTCCAACCCCAGACCGACCCGGAAACGCCCACAGCACCGCGCCGGGACGACGGGCGGAAAACCCGGCGGGCCGTGGCACGTCCGAGCAGATTACTCGTCGGTACCACGGCCCGCGCAAGACCCGGGCGCCCCCGGTCGTCGTCAGGACCGGTCGTCGCGGTCCGTCCCGTTCCACCGCCGACGGACCAGCGGGAGCAGCGCGACGGCGCCCACGGCACCGGCCGCGGCCGGAACGGCGGGCAGCGCAGCCGCCGCCAGCCCCTTCTGGTCGAAGGTGTCCGGCACCGGCAGCGTCGACCAGTGGTTGATCGGCCACGCCACCACGAAGGCACGCCCGATCACGTCGTCCACCGGGACGGTCCCGCCACCCGGCTGGTCCATGTGGAAGCGCGAGTCGAGCGAGTCCGCGCGATGGTCACCCATCACCCAGATCCGACCGTCCGGCACCTTCACCGGACCGAACGGCTTGGTCCCGCAGGGGGTGTTGCCGGGATAGACGTAGGGCTCGTCGAGCGCGATCCCGTTGACCTTCACCGGGCCCTCGCCCTCGCACTCGACGGTGTCCCCGCCGACCGCGATGACACGCTTGATGAGGTCCTTCTCGTTGTCGGACGGCATCAGACCGACGAAGCTCAGCACGTTCTGAACGCCCCGGACGAAGGAGTTGCTGCTCTCGTTGGTCGGCTCGTCCGCCAGCCAGCCGCCCGGGTCGTGGAACACCACGACCTCGCCGCGCTCCGGCTCGGCACCGAACCACGGGGTGAGCTTGTCCACCAGGACCCGGTCACCCACCTGGAGCGTGTTCTGCATCGACTCCGACGGAATGGAGAACGCCTGGACGAAGAACGTCTTGATCACGAGCGCCAGCACGAGGGCGATGCCGATGAGGATCGGCAGCTCCTTCCAGAAGGACCGCGGCTTCCGCTCCTTCCGTTCCGGCTGATCCTCGGTACCGCCCGCCGGCTCAGCGTTGTCCGGGGTGGGCTTCGAGGCGTCGTCCGTGCCGTCGCCGTGCTCGTCCGCGGACTGGGCCGCCGCCTCCTCGGCCGAGGCCGAAGGCGCCGCGGCCTCCGCGGACCGGGCCGCCCGGCCGCCGGAGCCCTCGGGCTCTCCGGCACCCGAGCGGGCGCCGATCACCAAATCCCCCACAACGTCTCCTCCCTGCTGTGCGGACGCCTGCGCGTCCGCGCTCACAGTGCCGCACAGCGGGCACCACGTTCCACGATCGGCCGCGCCCGCCGGAACCGCCCCTGCGGGGGTCTCCGACACCGGCACAGCCCTCGGGCGCGGCTCGTCGCAACGGCCGCACCCAGCACTTCTCTATCACTCCCGGGCATCCGGCTCGCGGTCCCACGCGCGCGTTCCGACCGTCCACCGGCCCGGCCGGGCCTACCGCCCGGGTCGTCCCACCCGGCGGCCGACGAGCGGAAGGATGCCCAACACACCCATAACGAGCGGAGGTTCCTCAGGGATCGGGCCAACACCCACCACGTTCCGCGCAGTTCCGGGGTCCGGCGCGGCGCGTGCCACCGAGGAGAGTGAAACCGGCACATCAAGTTGATGGACCCGCCCGACCGGCCAGGCAATCATGAACGCCCGCCCCAGCACCCCGCTCACCGGAATCGTGCCCTGTCCCGGATTGCCCATGTGGAAACGGGAGTCGGCGGAGACGTCCCGGTGGTCGCCCATCACCCAGAGCCGCCCCGCCGGCACCTTCACCTTGAACGGCTGTCGCGACGGCGGGTTGCCCGGGGCCAGGTAGGGCTCCTCCAGCGGCTTGCCGTTGAGCAGGATCCTGCCCTGCTCGTCGCAGCACTCGACCGTGTCGCCGCCGACCCCGATCACCCGCTTGATGAGGTCCTGCTCGTTGTCGGAGGGCAGCAGCCCGACGAAGGTCAGCACCTGCTTGGCCCCGCGCAGGAGCACACCGTCCGTCGACGCCCCGTGCTGGTTCTCCAGCCAGCCGCCCGGGTCCTTGAACACCACGACCTCGCCGCGCTCCGGCTCGGCACCGAACCAGGGAGTGAGCTTGTCGACCAGTACCCGGTCCCCGATCAGAATCGTCTGCTCCATCGATCCCGAGGGGATCACGAAGACCTGCACCAGAAAGGTCTTCATCACCAGAGCCACGATCAGTGCGACCACGACGACCAGCGGAATCTCCCGCAGCCGTGAGCGGCTGCGACGACGGGCCGCCCTGCGGGCGGTGCGGCGGCGCTCGGCACGGCCGCGCACCACCGGGGCATCGGCCGTCCCGGCAGGGTCCGACCGTCCGAGGGCCTCCCCGGGCCCGGTCTCCGTCCGGGCCCCGCTCACCGTCCCGGCACCGGGGCCGGAGGCGACATCGGTGCCGGCACCGGCCGAGGGCCCGGAGCCGGTGTCCGGGCGGTCGGCGAGCCGCCCCCTACCCCTGCTCCCCATGACCGCCCGTCCCTTCTGCGGCGGCGTAGGCGTCCGGCCGGTCCAGGTCGGCCCAGTGTCCGACCGGGTAGACCACCCAGGCGGCCCGCCCGATCACCTTGGACTCCGGGACGAAACCGCCCCCCGGTTCGCCGAGGTGGTCGCGGGAGTCTCGGGAGTCGCTGCGGTGGTCGCCCATCACCCAGAGCTTGCCGGGGGGCACCACCACGTCGAAGGCCACACTGGACGGCTCGTCCCCCGGGAAGAGGAGACCCGACTCGTCGAGCGGCACGCCGTTGACGGTGATCGGGTGGCCCGGTCCGGCGCTGGTGACGCGGTCGCCACCGATACCGACGACCCGCTTCACGTAGACGGAGTCACCGGCCGGGACCAGTCCGATCTCCCGGCCGAAGGAGCGCAGCGAGGTCCCGAAGCTGGCGGGTTCGAGGGGCTTGCGCAGAAAGGAGCCGGTGCCGTCGAAGACCACCACGTCGCCGCGGCGCGGATGGCCTCCGAAGGCGTAGGACAGCTTGTTCACGATCAGGCGATCACCCGGGCGCAGGGTGTTCTCCATCGATCCGGAGGGCACCGAGAACGGGCGCGCCACGAAGGCGTTGACCAGCAGCAGGACGAACAGGCAGATGCCGGTGAGCAGCAACAGCTCACGCGAGCGCGAGCGCTCACCCCTCTCCGCGGCCTCCTCCGAAGCAGCCGCACCGTCCTCACCGACCGGCTCGTCCGGGGCTTCCGAGGCGTCCGGGGCCTCCGGGGCTTCCGAGGCGTCCGGGGCCTCCGGGGCTTCCGAGGCGTCCGACCGATCCGCGGCACCCGGACCGTCCTGCCTCCCCCGGTCGAGCACCCCAGCGGCACCGGACGCTCGCCCACCGGACGCATCCCCGGTGCTGGGCCCTTGCCCGACACCGGACGGATCCCCGGCGCCGGGTGCGGAAACGACCGCGGACCGCGTCGGCGAGTCCGCACCGGTGGGTGCGGGACAGCCGTCGCGGTCCGCGGGTGGTTCGTGCGTGCTCATCGGGGGCAGAGCCTACCGTGCGGCGGTCCGGCCCCCCAGAGCGATCCCGATCCCCCGGCGGTGCCGGGGGCCGGTGGATCAGCGGTCGCGCTTCTCCTTGATCTTCGCGGCCTTGCCGCGGAGGTCACGCAGGTAGTACAGCTTGGCGCGGCGAACCGCACCGCGGGTCACGACCTCGATCTTCTCGACGATCGGGGTGTGCACCGGGAAGGTGCGCTCGACACCGACGTTGAAGCTGACCTTGCGAACGGTGAAGGTCTCACCGATGCCGGCGCCGTGACGGCGGATGACGACGCCCTGGAAGACCTGGACACGGGAGCGGTTGCCCTCGATGACCCGGACGTGAACCTTCAGGGTGTCACCGGCGCGGAAGGCCGGAATGTCGCTACGCAGCGAGGCCGCGTCGACAGCAGCGAGCTTGTTGCTCATGTTGCTCTCCATCGCAGGCGCCACGGGCCGCCCACGGAAGTCGTCACAAATGGGGTAACTGCGGGCCGCACCGGTTACCGACGAGCCCCCCGTGGCGGGGGCGACGGACCACGTGACTCCTACGGGAGGAGCCCAGCGACAGACAGCAGCGGCCTATTCTTCCACACCATCGGCCACGGACCGAAATCGGCCGTGGTGCTCGTCCCAGGCCAGGCCGAGCAGGCTGAGCGCCTCGCGGTCCTTCTTGTCGAAGTCCGCGTGCCGCCAGCGCGCCACCAGGTCCGCCCGGTTCGCCAGCGTGCGGGCGAACGCCTGCTCGCGACGCCAGCGGGCGATCCGGCCGTGGTTCCCGCTCAGCAGGATGTCCGGCACCGTGCGGCCGCGCCACTCGGCGGGCTTGGTGTAGACGGGCCCCTCCAGCAGGTCGGCCATCGCGCCGGGCGCGAAGGAGTCGTCCCGGTGGGACTCGGCGTTGCCGAGCACGCCGGGCAGCAGCCGGGCGATCGCCTCGACCATGACCAGCACCGCGACCTCGCCGCCGGCCAGCACGTAGTCGCCGATCGATGCCTCGACCACCGGCATCCGGGTGGCCGCCTCCTCGATGACCCGCCGGTCGATGCCCTCGTACCGGGCCGGGGTGAACGCCAGCCAGGGCCGGCCGGCCAGCTCCTGCGCGAGCTCCTGGGTGAACGGTCGGCCGCTGGGGGTCGGCACCACCAGGGTCGGCACCTCGCCCTCCGGCCCCTGACCGAGCACCGCGTCCAGGGCCTCGCCCCACGGCTCGGGCTTCATCACCATGCCGGGGCCGCCGCCGTAGGGGCTGTCGTCGACGGTCCGGTGCACGTCGTGCGTCCAGCCCCGAAGGTCGTGGACGTGCACGTCGAGCTGGCCGCGCGCACGGGCCTTGCCGACCAGCGAGATGTTCAGCGGCTCCAGGTACTCGGGGAAGATCGACACGACGTCGATCCGCATCCCGTCCCGCACGGAGGCCCGCGCGGCGGATTCCCCGGACACCGCCGCGGGCTCCCCCGCGTCGGCCGTCACGTCCGCCGTTGCGGCCGCCGTGACAGCCTCCGTGACGACGTCCGCGCCTTCCTCGGTGCTCACCGCGACTCCTCCGCGTCACCGGCGTCGGTCCCCGCAGCGGCGTCCGCCCCGTCGGCGACGTCGTCACCGGCCTCGTCACCGGCCGCGGCGCCGCCGGCGACCTCGGCCTGCCCGAGGTCGATCAGCCCGACCGGCGGGTCGATCACCGCGCGCTGGTTCTCCAGGTCGATGGTCGGCACGATCCGGCTGACGAAGGGCACCAGCGCCTCCGTGCCGTCCGGCTTCCGCACCGTGAGCAGGTCCTGGTACGGCAGGTGGACCACCTCGGTGAGCTCACCGACCAGGGTGCCGTCGAGCAGGACCACGTCCAGACCGATCAGCTGGTGGTCGTAGTACTCCTCCGGGTCGTCCGGACGCTCCTCCGGATCCACCTCGGCGATCAGGATCGTGCCCCGCAGCTCCTCGGCGGCGTTGCGGTCCTTGACCCCGGCGAACCGCAGCAGCAGCCTGCCGCTGTGGACCTTGCCGGACTCGACGGTCAGCGGACCCGCCGAGGCGGGGTCGGTGAACAGGACGGCGCCGGGCCCGAGCCGGAGCTCGGGCTCGTCGGTGCGGACCTCGACGCTGACGTCCCCCTTGATGCCGTGGGCGCGGCCGATCTTGCCGACGACGAGCTGCACGGTGATCGTTCTCCTGGATGAGTGCTGCGGAGTTGCGGAGTTGCGGAATTGCCGCCGGAACGGCGAAAGCCGGCCGGGACGACATGCGTCCCGGCCGGCCTCGAAACCCTGACGGCTGAACGAGCAGCCGGATCAGCGAATGTTGTCCACGTCGACCAGGTCGACCCGGACGTTGCGACCGCCGAGGGCACCGACGACCGTGCGCAGAGCACGAGCCGTACGACCGCCCCGGCCGATCACCTTGCCGAGGTCATCGGGGTGCACCCGCACCTCGATGGTGTTGCCCCGACGCAGGTTGCGCGAGCGCACCTGCACCTCGTCGGGGTGCTCGACAATGCCCTTCACCAAGTGGTCGAGGGCATCCTCGATCACGCTCAGGCCTCGGCGTCGGCGTCGGCCTCGGCCTTGTCCGACTTCTTGGCCTTCGGGGTGATGGCGACACCGGTGGTGGCGTCCTCGAAGCCGGCGACGGCCTTCGCGAACAGGTGCGAGAAGTCCTCGACCTTCGGCTCGGCAACCAGCAGCGGCGCCGGGGCCGGCAGGCCCTTGAACTTCTGCCAGTCGCCGGTCAGCTTCAGGATCGCGAGCACGGGCTCGGTCGGCTGGGCGCCGACGGACAGCCAGTACTGGGCGCGGTCGCTGTCGACCTCGATCTTCGAGGGGTTGTAGGTCGGCTGGTAGAGGCCGATCTCCTCGATCGCGCGGCCGTCACGCTTGGTGCGGGCGTCGGCGACGATGATGCGGTAGTGCGGGGAGCGAATCTTGCCGAGACGCTTGAGCTTGATCTTGACTGCCACGGGAGTGGATTCTCCTGGTGTTGACGTGGGTGAGCGGCCCTGCCCTCGCGTGGGGTTGCGTGGTGGGCCGTTCAAGGGACACGCCAGCCGTAGGAGAGAGGGGTCCTGCCCGGCTGCCGGGTACTCAGCGGTCCATTCTGCCACAAGGGCGCCCTACCCCCGAAAACAGGTCGACCGGGAGCCCCCGCTCCCGGTCAGCCCAACACGTGCGCCTTCGCGGCGCACCTCCCTGGCGGATCACGGTGGACCGCCTCCGGACCACCGGCCGGTGTTCGGCCGGTCGCCCGCGGACATCCGCAGACCCCCTGCGGATCCCCTACGGCCACCGTTCGTCGTTGCGGCCGGACCACTGCCCGCACAGTCGCCGGCCGGCTCTTCCGCTTCCCCGGGCCCCGGGTGTCCCCGGATCCCGGACCTTTCCGAACCGCGCAACCACGTGAACCACGTGGCCCTGGTCACCCGACCCGAGCCCCGCGCCCCGCGTTGCGGCACCCGCGTGACGCGACCCGCGTTACGCGATCTTGAACGGCTGCTGGCACGCGCCGCAGACGATGGACGCCTGGGCGAGAACCGAGGGAACGACCCGGACGTTGCGACCGCAGCCGCAGACCGCCTTCACCCGGACGCCGCCCCCGGAGGAGCCGTGCCGGGCCGCCGGGCCGCGGAAGGCGCGCGAGGCACCCTCACCGGCCACCGCCTCCTGGTGCGCGCCGAGGGCGCGATCCAGGCGTTCGATGGTCTCGGCGTACCGCTCGCGGGTCTCCTTGAGCATGGTCACCTGGGAGAAGCCGCTACTGGCGTGCGGTTCGACCGGGTGCGCCAGGCCCAGCTCGGAGGCCAGGAGCAGGAAGCGCCGATTGTGGTAGCGGCCTGCGCGCGAGGTGTCCCGGATGTCCCGGGCCGCGGCCAGACCGTGGGCAGCCTCGTGGAGCAGCCGCTCGAAACCGAGCCGGGTGCCACAGGCCGAGGAGGACTCGCCGATCAGCGCCTCGGGCGAGGCGAGGTCGGGGAGGTCCTGGTGGTAGGCCTGGATGTCACTCCAGGCGGCGGCCAGTTCGGCCGCGAGAACGAGGGGCTGTGTCGTGCTCACGCTAGACCAACGATGGAGCAGGAGCCGATGTTCCGCGTGTTCCCGTTCCCCGGGATTTCCCAGGAAACTCTCAGGAATGTGCGACCTCGCGCGAAATGCGCGTTCCGGATCTGACGCAAGACCAACCCCCTACAGGTTCGGGCCCCGTCGAGCTCGACGGGCGCCTCGTCAATTCCGCCCGGGGACGGGCTGTCGCCCCCAGGACGTACGGCCCGTGATCCTGTCGAGTTGACAGGGCCACGGGCCGTACACCGTACCGCTATTCCGTTAATACCGGCAGTTGACCGACCAGTAGGGATGTCGACAGGTGAGACATCCGTGGAACAACACCGCTCATCGGACGTTCGAATTTCCTGTCGGACAGGTCGAGAACCGTCAGAACGCGGCGCCCGGCGTCGTTTTACGGCAACATCCTTCGCGCACGGGAAGCGCCGCGGACACCACCTCCGGACACCGCCCGGGGCACCGTCCCGGAAGCCACCGCCGAACTGCCGCCGGAGCCACCGAACGGTCAGTAGGCGCGCGCGACAATCGCGATGTTGCCGTCCTGGTCGTCCGTCTGCGGCACCGAGCCGTCGGCGGCCACGATGCAGCGGACCGAGACGCCCTGCTCGGCCAGCTTGGCCTCGCCCTCCGGGCCCAGCTCGGCCCAGGAGATCCGGCCCCAGCCGGTGGCGGCGGCCTCGACCGCCTCGTCGAGGTTGGTGACGTCCACCGTGCGGGCCTCGCGGCGCTCGCGCGACTGACGCAGCAGCAGGGCCTGGTCCTCGTCGAGGATGCCCGGGAGGATCGCCGCCAGCGAGTCGATCGAGACCGGCTCCTTGCCGCCCGGGATCCGGCGGGCCAGCATGGCCGTGCCGTTCTCCAGGTCGCGCGGGCCGACCTCGATCCGCAGCGGAACGCCCTTGAGCTCCCAGTCGACGGCGCGGCGGCCGAACGGGGTGTCGGTACGGTCGTCGACGACCACCCGGATGCCGGCGGCCTCCAGCGCGGCGCCGATCTCGCGGACCTTGGCGATCACCGCGTCGTCACCCTTGATGGCGAGCACGACGGCCTGGACCGCGGCGAGCCGCGGCGGGACGCGCAGGCCGTTGTCGTCGCCGTGGGACATGATCAGGCCGCCGACCATGCGGGTCGAGACGCCCCAGGAGGTCTGCCAGACGTGCTCGCGCTCGGCACCCTGCAGCTGGTAGGTGGTGTTGAACGCCTTGGCGAAGTTCTGGCCCAGCTCGTGGCTGGTGCCCATCTGCAGCGCCTTGCCGTCGCCCATCATGCCCTCGAGGGTGAGGGTGTTGATGGCGCCCGCGAACCGCTCCTTGGCGGTCTTGCGGCCGAGCACGACGTCGATGCCGAGCACGTTGGTCATGAAGTCGCCGTAGACCTGGGTGTGGATCATCGAGGCGTAGTCACGAGCGTCCTCGTACGTGGCGTGGGCCGTGTGGCCCTCCTGCCAGAGGAACTCGGTGGTGCGCAGGAACACCCGCGGACGCAGCTCCCAACGGACCACGTTGGCCCACTGGTTGATCAGCAGGGGCAGGTCGCGGTGGCTCTGCACCCACTTCGAGAAGTACTCGTTGATGATGGTCTCGGAGGTCGGCCGGACGACGACCGGCTCGTCCAGCTGCTTGCCGCCGCCGTGGGTGACCACCGCGAGCTCGGGGGCGAAGCCCTCGACGTGCTCGGCCTCCTTGGTCAGGTACGACTGCGGGATGAACATCGGGAAGTAGGCGTTCTGGGCACCCGCCTTCTTGATCCGGGCGTCCATCTCCTGCTGCATCCGCTCCCACAGGCCGTAGCCGTACGGTCGGATGACCATGGTGCCGCGCACCGGACCGTTGTCGGCCAGCTCGGCCTTGTTGATGAGGTCCTGGTACCAGCGCGGGAAGTCTTCCGCCTGGGGGGTGAGAACGGGTGCCTTAGCCATGGGCGAATCGTACGGGGAGCGGGGCCCCGACTTCGAATCCGTTCCGGGCCGCCGTCCGGGCCCTGCCGTCGGTGTCCCGCACCGGGGCGCACGCCCCCGACGCGCGCGCACCACCCCGCACCCCTCTGGACGCCGCGCCCGAGCCGCTGTTCGCTGGAGTGGGGCGGGACGTCGAGGGGGGTTCGGAGCAGCACGTCGAAGGACCGGATGGGAGGCCGCGATGGCTTCAGCTGGGGTGATCGGTACGACCGCAGGACCCGTCGGCACCGGGCGGGACAACGCCCGGGCCCGGGACTGGGCGGAGATCCAGGAACGGATGCTGGTACCGCTCTACGAGGCCGTCCACGACCGGCTGGAGGTGGGTCCGGCGACCAGCCTGCTGGGCCTGGGCTGCCGCTCCGGTCTCGCCCTGCTGCTGGCGGCCGGACGGGGTGCCCAGGTGGCCGGTCTCGAGCGGGACGGCGAGCTGCGCGCGCTGGCCGCCGGACGCGGTCTGCGGGTCGGCGCGGGTCACCGGCCGACCGCGGACGTCGCCCGCTCGGCCTATTCGCTGGTCACCGTTTTCGAGCAGCCGCCACCGGCGGGCGAACCGCGCCGGACGGTCGCGGCGGCGGCCCGGCTGGTCCTGCCCGGCGGGCACGTGGTGCTGGCCGCCTGGGGCCCCAGGGAGCGCTGCGAGAGCGCGGCCGTCCTGGACGTCGCCCGGCGGATGGCCCGGCGCAGCGGCGCGCGCGACCCGTTCGAGCTGAGCCCGCCCGGGGCGCTGGAGGACCTGCTCGCCGGGACCGGCCTGCGCCCGGCCGGCGGCGGGCGGGTCGGCTGCCCGTTCGCCTACCCGGACCTGGACAGTGCCGTGCGCGGGCTGCTCTCGACCGGGCTGTACGACGCGGCGGCGGAGTTCTCCGGGGCGCCGCTGGTCGCGAAGGAGCTGGAGGAGGCGCTGCAGCCCCACCTGCGGCCGGACGGGACGGTGCGGATGGCGAACGTCTTCCGCTATCTGATCGCCGAACGGCCCCGCTGACAGCGATCCCGCCGCCGCACCGAGCACCACCACCGGCCGCCGACCACCGCACCGACCGCAGCCGCACCGACCACCGGCCACCGCACCGACCGCGGTCGCACCGACCACCGGCCACCGCACCGACCGCAGCACGGCGACGACGGAGGGGCGCGCGTCACCCTGACGCACGCCCCTCCGTCCGGGGCCGGGGACCGGCGGCTCAGGCCTGGTCGAGCGTCTTCCGGGGCACCCCCGCCGCCCGGTACGCCGCCTCCTCGTCCAGCGTCTCGGCCTCCAGCAGCGCCGCCGACAACGCGTCCAGCCGGTCCCGCTGCTCGGTCAGCAGCCGCACCGCCTCGTCGTAGCACTCCGCGACGATCCGCCGGGCCTCCTCGTCCACCGCGTCCAGCGTGGTCGGCGCGGCCGAGAGCCCGTACGCCCCCTGCGGGTCGGACGGCACGGCGGTGAGCCGGCCGACCCGCTCGCTCATGCCCCACCGGCCGGCCATGCCGCGGGCGATGTTGGTGACCTGCTCCAGATCGCTCTCCGCCCCGGTGGTGATGACCCCGTAGACCACCTGCTCGGCCGCCATCCCGCCGAGCGCGCCGATGATCCGGCCGCGCAGGTAGGGCTCGGTGTAGGAGTACCGGTCGGTCTCCGGGGTGGACAGGGTGACCCCGAGGGCGCGGCCGCGCGGCACGATGGTGATCTTTCGGACCGGGTCCGCGCCCGGCTGGAGCATGCCGAGCAGGGCGTGGCCGCTCTCGTGGTACGCCGTCCGCTCGCGTTCGGCCTGCGGCATCACCAGCGGCCGGACGGCGCCCAGCTGGACCTTCTCCAGCGCGTCCGAGAGGTCGCGCTCGTTCACCGAGTCCTGGCGGCGCTTGACCGCCAGCAGCGCGGCCTCGTTGACCAGGTTGGCCAGTTCGGCGCCGGTCATGCCGGGCGTCACCTTGGCCAGCTGGTTCAGGTCGGCGTCCCCGGCCAGCGGGACGTGCCGGGAGTGGATCCGCAGGATGGCCGCGCGGCCGTCGCGGTCCGGCGGGCTGACCGTGATCCGCCGGTCGAAGCGGCCGGGACGCAGCAGGGCCGGGTCGAGCACGTCCGCCCGGTTGGTGGCGGCGATGACGATGACGCCCTCGGAGCCGCTGAAGCCGTCCATCTCGGTGAGGATCTGGTTGAGCGTCTGCTCGCGCTCGTCGTGGCCGCCCATCCCGCCGCCGCCGCCGCGCTGCCGGCCGATGGTGTCGATCTCGTCGATGAAGACGATCGCCGGGGCGACCTTGCGGGCCTCGGCGAAGAGTTCGCGCACCCGGCTGGCGCCGACGCCGACGATCATCTCGATGAACTCGGAGGCGGAGGCCGAGAAGAACGGCACGTCCGCCTCGCCCGCGACGGCCCGGGCCAACAGGGTCTTGCCGGTGCCGGGCGGGCCGCTGAGCAGGACGCCGCGCGGCATCTTGGCGCCGAGCCGGCGGTACTGCTGCGGGTTCTTCAGGAAGTCGACCACCTCGCTGAGTTCGGCCTCGACCTCGTCGATGCCGGCCACGTCGGCGAAGGTGGTCCGTCGGCCGGCCTCGGCGGTGACCGGCTTGGGCGGGGCCTTGCGGCCGAGCGCGCCGGCGCCGAGGCCCCCGGCCATCCGGCGGGCGAGCAGCACCCAGACCAGGATCAGCAGCAGCATCGGGGCCAGCGAGATCAGCAGGTTTGCGAGGAAGCTGCGCTGCTGGACGACGGGCGAGGCGGTGACCTCGACGCCCTGCTGCTGGAGGGTGGTCCAGAGGTTGTCCCCGGCGAAGACCGGCCGCTGGGTGTCGAACTCGGTGTACGTCCCCTTGCCGCCGTCCGGCTTCGGCTCGGCGTTCTTGAGGGTGCCCTCGATCGAGTCGCCCTTGGAGTAGATCTTGGTGACGTTGCCCTTGTTCAGCTGGTTGTTGAACTCGGTGTAGGAGATCGTGGTGGCGCCGCCGGGGCCGAAGAAGGACAGCAGCAGATCGCTGATCAGGAACACCACGAGCGCGGTCAGGACGAGGCCGATCCAGCCGCCGGGCATCCTGCGGCGCGGGGGCGGCGGGGGCGGGGCGCCCTCGGAACGCCACGGCTGGTCGGGGGTCTGGCGCGGCGGCACGGGATCAGTCACCCATCGGACAATACGGACATCTGCTCGGAGCCTCCAACCGCAACGCCGCTCCCGGCCCGCCCCCGCCCGGCCGCCCCGCCCTGAGCCCCGCCGTGAGCCCCGCCGTCAGCCCCGCTCGTCCGCCGCGGCCGACCCGGGCCATTCCTCCGAGGTCAGCGCGAACCGCTCGTGGTCCCGCCAGCCCCCCTGGAGGAACAGCATCCGCGGCGTGAACCCCTCGTGCCGGAAGCCCAGCCGCTTGGCGAGCGCGATCGACCGCCCGTTGTCCGGCTGGACGTTGATCTCCAGCCGGTGCAGCCCCAGCCCGCCCTCCGGGTGCCCGGCGAAGCAGGTGTCCAGCACCAGCCGCAGGCCCTCGGTCATCCGCCCGGTGCCGGCGAACGGCAGGAACGAGTCGTAGCCCAGCGAGCCGTTGCAGAAGCGGCCCATCACGATGTTGGCCACATTGACCTTGCCGACCAGCCCGCCGGTCTCCAGGTCGATGATCAGGAAGGTCCGCAGCCCCGGCCCCTGGCGCTCCAGCAGGTCCGGCAGGGCGTCCGGCTCGACCGGGTTCCACCGGCCGATGTGCTCGGCGGACCGCCGGACCGCCTCGGCGTACGCCACCTCGTCCCCGGCCCGCGGGGCCCTGATCGCTACTCGCATCGGACCATCATCTCGAATGACCATCGGGCATGCGAACGGCCCACCTCCGCGGAAAGACCGGGACGGCGGGCCATCGGGCATGCGAACGGCCCACCTTCCCGGGAAGACCGGGACGGCGGGCCGTTCGCCCCGGGACCCGCGGGCAGCGGGACCGGGGCAGGACCGGGTCAGGACTACAGCAGGTCCTTGAACTCCTTGGGCAGCTCGAAGTCGGCCGGGCCCTTGCCCGCGCCGAGACCGAACGCGCCGCCCTGGGCGGGCGCCTGGTCGGCACCGGGGCCGAGCGCGCGGCGCTCGGCGGCCGCGGCCTCCTCCTGCGCCCGCTTCAGCGGGTTGCCGCTCTTGCGCTTGCCCTTGGCGGCCGGGGCCTTCTTGGTGCTCTTCTTGCCGCCGCCGCCCATGCCCGGGATGCCCGGCATACCGGGGACGCCCTTGCCGGAGGCCATCGCCGACATCATCTTGCGGGCCTCGAAGAACCGCTCGACCAGGTTCTTCACCTCGCCGACCTGGACACCCGAACCCTTGGCGATACGGGCCCGGCGCGAGCCGTTGATCAGCTCCGGCTCGGCCCGCTCGGTCGGGGTCATCGACTTGATGATGGCGCCGACGCGGTTGACGTCCTTGTCGTCGATGTTGTTGATCTGGTCGCGGATCTGGCCCATCCCGGGCAGCATCCCCAGCAGCTTGGAGATCGAGCCCATCTTCTGGACCTGCTCCAACTGCGACAGGAAGTCGTCCAGCGTGAAGGCCTTCGGGCCGCCGCGCAGCTTGGCGGCGATCTTCTCGGCCTCGGCCTGCGAGAAGGTCTGCTCGGCCTTCTCGATCAGCGAGAGGACGTCACCCATGCCCAGGATGCGCGAGGCCATCCGGTCCGGGTGGAAGGCGTCGAAGTCGTCGACCTTCTCGCCGTTGGAGGCGAACATGATCTGGCGGCCGGTGACGTGCGCGACCGAGAGCGCGGCACCGCCGCGGGCGTCGCCGTCGAGCTTGGAGAGCACCACACCGGTGAAGTCGACACCGTCGAGGAAGGCCTGCGCGGTGGTGACCGCGTCCTGGCCGATCATGGCGTCGACGACGAACAGGACCTCGTCCGGGTTCACCGCGGCCCGGATGTCGGCGGCCTGCTGCATGAGCTCGGCGTCGATGCCGAGGCGGCCGGCGGTGTCGACGACGACGACGTCGTACTGCTTCTGCTTGGCGTACTCGATCGAGTCCCGGGCCACCTGGACCGGGTCGCCGACGCCGTTGCCCGGCTGCGGCCCGTAGAACGCGACGCCCGCGCGGTCGGCGACGACCTGCAGCTGGTTGACGGCGTTGGGGCGCTGGAGGTCGCAGGCGACCAGCAGCGGGGTGTGCTTCTGCTTCTTCAGCCAGTGGCCGAGCTTGCCCGCGAGGGTCGTCTTGCCGGCACCCTGGAGGCCCGCGAGCATGATCACCGTCGGGCCGCTCTTGGCGAACCGCACCCGGCGGGTCTCGCCGCCGAGAATGGCGACGAGCTCCTCGTTGACGATCTTGATGATCTGCTGCGCCGGGTTCAGTGCACCGGAGACCTCGGCGCCGAGCGCGCGCTCCTTCACCCGCTTGATGAAGGCCCGGACGACCGGCAGCGCGACATCCGCCTCCAGCAGCGCGATGCGGATCTCGCGGGTGGTGGCGTCGATGTCCGCCTCGCTCAGGCGGCCCTTGCCCCGGAGGTTCTTGAACGTCGCTGCGAGGCGATCGGAAAGGGTGTCGAACACGTCGTCGCGGGTCCTCTACGGCATCGGTCTGAGTACGGTCGTCGCCCCCAAGGGTATCCGGCCGGTCCACGGACGGTCTCCACCCGGGTTCGGCGGGACTCCGGAACCCCCCGGAGGAGCCGGTCAGCCCAGGGCCTCGCGCACCGCCGCGGCCACCTCCCCGGCCCGCCGGGCGGACAGCGGACGGCCCGCCGCGTCGGTCAGGTAGAAGGCGTCGACGACGTCCGCGCCCAGGGTGGAGACGTGCGCCGTCCGCACCCGCACCCCCGCGCCGTCCAGGGCCCGGCCGATCCGGTGCAGCAGCCCGGGGGCGTCGTGGGCGCGCACCTCCAGCACCGTGGCGTTCGCCGAGGCGACCGGGGGCGCCACCGCGACCACCGGCGGCGGCGTCGGGATCCCCCGCCGGCGCGGGGCCGCCGCGTCCCGCTCGGCCAGCCGGCGCGCGACGTCCAGCGAGCCGTCCAGGGCCCGGCGCAGATCGGCCCGCAGCCGCGCCGCCTCCGGCAGCTCGCCGAACTCCGCCGCCACCGTCCAGGACAGCAGCAGCACCGGCCCCGCGCCGATCGGGTCCAGCTCCCGCAGCCCCGCCGAGCGGACCGCCAGCCGGTGCAGGGCCAGCACCCCGGCGACGGTGCCGAGCAGCCCCGGCCGGTCCGGGACGGCCAGCAGCAGCCGCACACCCATCGGCTCGGTGCCCGCCGCGTCCGCCCCGGCCTGGGCCAGCAGGGAGAGCGCCGGTCCGCCGGTCCTGGCCGCCTCCACCGCGAGCCGCTCCTGCTCGGCGGTCGGCGCGGCGGCCGGCTCCGGGCCCGGGACGGCGTCCCCCGCCAGCCGGGCGGCGGCCCGGGCGGTCAGCCCGTCCACCAGCGAGGCCCGCCAGCCGCTCCACGCGGCCGGACCGGTGGCCAGCGCGTCCGCCTCGGTCAGCGCCCGCAGCAGCTCCAGCCGGGGCAGCGTGGTGACCACCTTGGTGACCGCCTCGACGGTGGCCGGGTCGTCCGGATCACGCCGGGTCGCGGTGTCCACCAGGGTCAGGTGGTGGCGGACCAGCACCGCGAGGGTCTCCACCGACTCCGGGTCGAAGCCCATCCGGGCGGCCACGTCGCGGACGATCACCTCACCCGCCTCGCTGTGGTCACCGGGCCAGCCCTTGCCGAGGTCGTGCAGCAGCGCGGCGACCAGCAGCAGGTCCGGCCGGGCCACCCGGCGGGTCATCGCGGCCGCCCGCACCGCGGTCTCCACCAGGTGCCGATCCACGGTCCAGCGGTGCACGGCGTTGCGCTGCGGCCGGCAGCGGACCCGCTCCCAGTCCGGCAGCATCCTGGTGATCAGCCCCTCCGCCTCCAGTGCCTCCCAGACCGGCAGACAGGCCTCGCCGGCGCCGAGCAGGGTGACCAGCTGCTCGCGCGCCTCGTCCGGCCAGGGCACCGGCAGCGGACGGCACTCGGCGGCCAGCCGGCGCACCGTCGCGTGGGAGACGGCGAGCCCGTTCTGCGCGGCCGCCGCCGCGACCCGCAGCGGCAGCACCGGGTCGACGGCCGGGCGGGCGCCCTGGGCGAGCACCGCCTCGCCGTCCTGCTCGACGACGCCCTCGGCGAGCGGCCGGCGCTCCACCGCGCCCCGGGCCACCGCACCGGCGCCGCGCCGCGCCGCTCCGGACGCGCCCCCGGACGCGCCGCCGAACGCACCGGCGAACGGGAACCCGCGCCGGTGCGGACGGCGGCCCCGGCCCGAGCGGGCGGCCAGCACCCGGTCCACCGCCCGCCAGGTGACGTCCGCGGCGTAGGCGACCGTCCTGGCCGCCTCGTAGACCTGTCGCAGCAGGGTGTCCGCGTCCAGCACGCCGAGCCGCTCGGCGACCTGGTCCTGGTCCTGCAGGGCCAGCCGATCGGTGGCCCGCCCGGTGACCAGGTGGAGCGCGTCGCGCACGTCGGCCAGCCGGAGCGCGGCCGCGTCCAGGCCCTCCCGGGGCGCGTCCGCCAGCCAGCTCGCGGCGATCGCGTCCAGCGCGACCACGTCCCGCAGCCCGCCCCTGGCCTCCTTGAGGTCGGGCTCCAGCAGGAAGGACAGCTCGCCGTGCCGCTCGGCCCGCTCCCGGGCCAGCTCGCGCAGCTCCGGCAGCCGCCGCACCGCGCCCGCCCGCCAGTCGGCGAGCACGGTGGAGCGCAGTGCGGCGGTGAGCGCCGGGTCGCCCGCGACGTGCCGGGCGTCCAGCAGGCCGAGCTGCGCCTTGAGGTCGGCGGCCGCCACCGCCCGGGCCTCGGCCGGAGTGCGGACGGCGTGGTCCAGGGCCGCGCCGGAGTCCCAGACCGGGTACCAGAGCCGCTCGGGCAGGGCGGGGTCCAGTCGGCCCTCGTGCAGCAGCAGCACGTCGAGGTCGCTGCGCGGGGAGAGCTCGCCGCGCCCGTAACCGCCGACCGCGACCACGGCGGTCCCGGCGGGGGCGCCGGCCGAGGCGAACAGGGCGGCCAGCCAGTCGTCGGTGCGCGCGGACAGTTCGGCGCGCCGGGCCCGGCCGCCGGGTCCGGGGGCGGCGAGCAGCGCGGCCCGGGCGGCGGCGGGGTCGGCCGGTCCGGCCTGGCCAGGGTGGGAGTCGCCGGTGCGGGAGTCGTCGGTGTGGGAGTTGCCGGTGCGGGAGTCGCCGGTGCGGGAGTCGTCGGTGTGGGAGTCCATCTGAAGTCCCCGTCCGTGGTCGTGCGGGTCGGTCGTGCGGGCGCCGGAACGCCGTCGGCGGGCCTGCGACCGTGGGGGGTCGCAGGCCCGCGGAAGGGGCTGTCGGGCAGGGCGCCGGAGAGGCGCCGGGCGGCCGGGGAGGCCCTACAGGGCGTCGGGGCCGCGTTCGCCGGTGCGGACCCGGACCGCGGTGTCGACCGGGACGGTCCACACCTTGCCGTCGCCGATCTTCCCGGTCCTGGCCGCCTCGACCAGGACGTCGATGAGCTGCTCGGCGTCCTCGTCCTCGGCCAGGACCTCGACTCTCACCTTGGGCACCAGGTCCACGGTGTACTCCGCACCCCGGTAGACCTCGGTGTGGCCGCGCTGACGGCCGTAGCCGCTCGCCTCGGAGACGGTCAGGCCGTGCACGCCGAAGGACTGCAGGGCGGCCTTCACCTCGTCCAGGCGGTGCGGCTTGATGACGGCGGTGATGAGCTTCATCGGGCGTCCACCTCGGTCTTCTCGGTGCTCCGGGCCACGGCGGTGGCGGCGGCAGTGGCGGTGGCGGCGGGTACGGCGGTCACGGGCGCCGGGGCGACCGAGGACCGGCCCAGGCCCGAACCGAGGGCACTGAAGTCGTACGCGGACTCGGCGTGCTCGGCCTGGTCGATACCGGCCACCTCGACCTCCTCGGAGACCCGGAACCCGATCGTCCGGTCGATCGCCTTGGCCAGCAGCCAGGAGAGCACGAAGGAGTAGACCGCGACGACCGCCACGCCCATCGCCTGCTTGCCCAGCTGCTCGAACCCGCCGCCGTAGAAGAGCCCCTTGGCGCTCTGGCCGACCGTCCCGGTGGCGAACAGGCCCACCAGCAGCGAGCCGATCGCCCCGCCGACCGCGTGCACGCCGACCACGTCGAGCGAGTCGTCGAAGCCGAAGCGGTACTTGAGGCTGATCGCGGCCGCGCAGGCGGCTCCGGCGACCAGTCCGATCGCCACCGCGCCGAGCGGGGAGACCGAGCCGCAGGCCGGGGTGATGGCCACCAGGCCGGCCACCGCGCCGGACGCGGCACCCAGGGTGGTGAAGGCGCCGTGCCGCAGCTTCTCGTAGACCAGCCAGCCGATCAGCGCGGCGCCGGTGGCGACCTGGGTGTTGATCAGCGCCATCGCCGCGACGCCGTTGGCGGCCAGCGCCGAGCCAGCGTTGAAGCCGAACCAGCCGAACCACAGCAGCCCGGAGCCGAGCATCACCAGCGGCAGCGAGTGCGGGCGCATCGGGTCCTTTCGGAAGCCGATCCGCCGGCCGAGCACCAGGCACAGCGCCAGGCCCGCGACACCGGCGTTGATGTGGACGGCCGTCCCGCCGGCGAAGTCGATCACGCCGTTGCGGTCGCCGAGCCAGCCGCCGTTGCCGCCGTCGAAGAAGAACACCCAGTGCGCGACCGGGAAATAGACCACGGTGACCCAGAGCGCCACGAACAGGCCCCAGGCGGTGAACTTGGCGCGGTCCGCGACCGCCCCGCTGATCAGGGCCGGAGTGATCACGGCGAACATCAGCTGGAAGGCGGAGAAGGCCGTCACCGGGATCGTCCCGGCGAGGTCGTCGAGGCCGATGCCGTCCATCCCCAGGAAGTCCAGGTTCCCGATCAGACCGGCGCCCGCGTCGGGCCCGAAGCTGAGCGAGTACCCGTAGAGGACCCACAGCACGCTGACGATGCCCAGCGAGAGGAAGCTCATCGCCAGCATGTTCAGTGTGCTCTTGGCCCGGACCATCCCCCCGTAGAAGAAGGCCAGCCCCGGGGTCATCACCATGACCAGGGCCGCACTGACGAGTACGAAGGCGGTGTCACCCGCGCTGAAGCCGTCCGGCATCGGCGTACCTCCTGACTGGAAGCCGATCCGCACCCGGGTTCCTGTCCCGTGCACCGGGGCGTCGGCGTTGAGGAGGAGCGTGCCGAAGGCCGGTTTCGGCCGATGCCGCCGGTTGTTTCACCACCGTGACGAGGGCGACGGCGGGGTTACACCCGCGTGAACCCCGGCCGTGTCACGGGGCCCGAGGGGTTACCGTACGGCCGCCCCGCACGGGGTGTACCGGGGGCGGCACGGAGCGGGACGACACGGCACGGCACGGCGCGGGGACGGCACGAGCGACACGGCACCGCACGACACCGCACGACACCGAGCGGCGCGGAACGCCGCCGAACGACACCGACCGTGCCGTCGGCGGACGGCACGGTCGGCGGGTCGGGCCCGGCACGGGCACGTGGGCGGGGCGGCGCGGGGCGGGGCGGGGGCGAGCCTGGGTCGGAGGCGGGCACCCGGGGCCGGACCGGTGTCGGCTCAGACCACCGAGACGTACTCCGGGATGTCCTGCACCACCCGCTCCTTCAGCCGGCTGACCGCGTCCACGCCCCGGTAGCGGGACGAGGCGGCCTCGGTGGTCTTGCGCACCCGGGAGTTGAGCCGCTCGGAGCGGACCTTGGTGGCGATGTCCACCGCCTGCTCGGCGAAGACCGCCGCCTGCTCCGGCTCGTTCTGGAGCAGGTGCACGCTGGCCATGCCGACCAGGTTGAAGGCGTAGGAGCGGACGTGGTCGCCGTCCTGCCGGAACAGGTCGACGGCGCGCTCCATCACCGGCGCGGACATCGAGGCGTAGAGCGCGCCGTTGTCGGAGTGGTAGGCGAGGTCGCGGAAGGAGTGCGCGTTCTCGGCGTTCAGCTCGGCCGGCGAGAAGAACTTCAGCCAGTCCGGGTCGGCGTCGCCCTCCCGGATGTCGGTGAAGGTGTCCTCGGCCAGCCGGACCGCCCGGGCGCACCGGTTCACCTCGCCGATGGTGGCGTACGCGCGCGCCTCCATCGCGTACAGCAGGGACTGCTGGCGCGGGGTGGCGGTGTCCCGGCTGCCGTACTGGGCGAGGTGGATCAGCTCCAGCGCGTCCTCGCCCCGGTTGAGGTGGATCATCTGCCGGCTCATGTCGGTGAGGATCAGGGCGCCGAACGGGCGGTCCCCGGCCTCCTTGGCGGCGTGCAGCGCCAGCACGTAGTACTTCTGCGCGCTCGGGTGCATGCCGACGTCGTAGGACATCCAGCCCGCCAGGTGGGCGAGCTCGGCCGTGAGCCGGAACAGCCGCCGGGTGGTCTGCTCCGGGTAGGTCTCCTGGAGCAGGTCGGTGACCTCGTGCAGCTGGCCGACCACGGCCTTGCGGCGCAGGCCGCCGCCGTTCTGGGCGTCCCACTGGCGGAACATGACCGTGGTCTGCTCCAGCAGTTCCAGCTCGGGCTCGGAGAGCCGCCCGGTGAACGGCTCTCCGCCGTTGGCCGCGGCCAGGATCGGCGTCGGGGCGCCGTTCGGGCCGGGGGCCAGCCAGCGCTGCATCGGCTCGATCAGGGCGGCGCCGGCGGTCAGGGCGAGCGAGGTGCCCAGGAAGCCGCGCCGGTTGAGCATGAGGTCGCTGCGGGAGTAGTCACTGATCAACTGGACGGTCTGCGGGGCGCTCCACGGCAGGTCGACGCCGCCGCCGACGGTGGAGACCGGAACGGCGGCGCGCAGGCCGAGGTCCTCGATCGAGACCACCGAGCCGAACCGCTCGGAGAACAGCTCCGACATGATCTTGGGGATGGGTTCCCTGGGCTGCTCGCCGTCCAGCCAGCGGCGCACCCTCGAGGTGTCGGTGGAAACGTGGTGGGCGCCGATCTGCCTGGCCCGGCGGTTGACCTGGCGGGCCAACTCCCCCTTGGACCAGCCGCTGCGGGCGAACCACGTGGTCAGCTTCTCGTTGGGTTGCTTCTCTGCCATGGGTCCCCATCCCGCCCGGCCCCCGCGGGGCCCCGATCGTGACCGCCCGACGGTTGCGGGCTCTTGCCAGCCGTGCCGTGACCGAACTGCGGCGCTGCCGTCGCAGACGAACCGTCAGTTCCCCAACTCCCGGCTCCCCAGGGCCCGGAGCGGCCCCCTGACGAGGTCCGTGTGCTGAACGTAACGCCCCGCATACTGCCCCGGGGAGCGGCCCTGGCGAAACGCCACCTTTCGCCACCCCCAGGAGTGAACCGAAGCGTGTCGACAGACGGTTCACTAGGAGGTCCCGACGGTCCGGCATATGCGGGCCGCCAAGTCCCCACGGATATCCGGCCCTTCGGGCGAACCGCCGCCGCCACAGGGGTTTTCGCCACCCGCACCGATCACCGGCCGCCCCGCGCACAAGACGATCCGGCATCCGTACCGCCCGCCACAAGGCGGCGCCCGAGGCACACTCTCGCAACTGGCGCACACCGGGCGCTGCGCGCCGTCACCGCACAACGCACCACGCAACGGACAATCAACACAAAGTCACCGTCCCGTAACCATCGGCAACCAGAACCTGTTGGGGGAGGCATGGACAACCTGTTCGGCGAACTTCGACTGGGGAGCCTGCGGCTGGCACCGCTGGGCGCGCGCCGTCGCACCCGCGTCACCACGAGCCAGGCGGCCGCGGAGTACACCGGCCGGTGGGGCTGGGCCGTCGTCGTCGGCGAGCCGGCCCGCGCCGCCGGCACCCCGGAGCGCTGCCACTGCGGCACCCCGCGCTGCGCCGCCCCCGGCCTGCACCCCGTGCCCGGAGCCGGCCCGGCCGCCGGCCCCGGCGCGGACGCCTCGGTGCTGTTCCCCACCGGCCGCGCCTTCGACGTCCTGGACGTGCCCGAGCAGGCCGGCCTCCAGGCACTGGTCCGGCTGGAGCGGATGGGCACCCAGGTCGGGCCGGTGCTCGCCGCGCCCACCGGACGGCTGCAGTTCCTGGTCGCGGCCGGTACCGCGCTCCGGCTGCCGGACCTGCTCTACCGGATGGGCTGGGACGACGCCGCGCTCGACCTCACCTGCCACGGCGAGGGCAGCTACGTCGCCGCGCCGCCCACCGTGCTGGCCGGCCTCGGCCCGGTCCGCTGGCTGCGCCGGCCGACCCGGGACAACGCGGGCTGCCCGCCCGAGGCCCGACTGCTGCTGGGCACCCTCGCCTACGCCTGCCACCGCGGCCGTGAGCGCACGCCCGAACCGGCCTGGATCGCCTGAGCCGGATCTTCGCCCGCTCTGGCGGGACCGGGGTCGGCCGGGGCGGGTCCGGGGCCGGCCGGGGTCGAAGCGCGGGCCGTCCGGGGTCGAAGCAGGCGGGCCGGGTGTGTGGGCCGGCCGGCCGCTCGGGGCAGGGCCGGGAACGCCGAAGGGCCCGCCCCTCGCGGGGGCGGACCCTTCATCGGTGGACCGACGGTCCTCAGTCCCCGATCAGCGCGTCCACGAACGCTCCCGGCTCGAACGGCGCCAGGTCGTCGGCGCCCTCGCCCAGACCGATCAGCTTGACCGGCACGCCCAGCTCCCGCTGGACCGCGATCACGATGCCGCCCTTGGCGGTGCCGTCCAGCTTGGTCAGCACGATGCCGGTGATGTCGACCACCTCGGCGAAGACCCGGGCCTGGACCAGCCCGTTCTGGCCGGTGGTGGCGTCCAGCACCAGCAGCACCTCGTCCACCGGGCCGTGCTTCTCGACGACCCGCTTGACCTTGCCCAGCTCGTCCATCAGACCGGTCTTGGTGTGCAGGCGGCCGGCGGTGTCCACCAGCACGGTGTCCACACCCTCGGCGATGCCCTCCTTGACCGCGTCGAAGGCGACCGAGGCCGGGTCACCGCCCTCGGGGCCGCGCACCGTGCGGGCGCCGACGCGCTCGCCCCAGGTCTGCAGCTGGTCCGCGGCGGCGGCGCGGAAGGTGTCGGCCGCGCCGAGCACCACGCTGCGGCCGTCGGCGACCAGCACCCGGGCCAGCTTGCCGGTGGTGGTGGTCTTGCCGACGCCGTTGACGCCGACCACGAGGACGACCGCGGGGCCCTCCTCGTGCTTGGTGGAACGGACGGTGCGGTCGGCGTCCTTGCCGATCAGCTCGACCAGTTCCTCCCGCAGCAGGGCACGCAGCTCGTCCGGGCTGCGGGTGCCGAGCACCTTCACCCGGGTGCGCAGCCGCTCGACCAGCTCCTGGGTGGGGGCCACGCCGACGTCGGCGGTCAGCAGGGTGTCCTCGATCTCCTCCCAGGTGTCCTCGTCGAGGTGCTCGCGGGAGAGCAGCGAGAGCAGCCCCTTGCCCAGCGAGTTCTGCGAGCGGGAGAGCCGCGAGCGCAGCCGGACCAGGCGGCCGGCGGTGGGCTCGGGGACCTCGACGGAGGGGGCCGCCGGCTCGGCGGGCGCCTCCTCCTCGGGGGCGGCCGGGAGCTCCACCTCCTCGACGGTGCGGCGCGGTTCCTCGGTGGGTGGCGCGGCCTCCTCGCCGACGGCGGGCTCGCGCGGGGTCGGGGGCGCCGTGATGACCGGCGCCTGCGACTTCGGGGGCAGCTGCTGGCGTCGTCTGCCGGAAACGACGAGTCCGGCGATCGCGCCGACGGCGACCACCGCGATGACTACGGCAAGAATCACGTATTCCATAACCCCCCCAGTATCCGTGACGCCGGTCCGCGCGGACCGCAGGCGGCCGGGCGGATCAGGAACGGATCGGGAACGGGCCGGGAACGGACCGCCGCGCGCCCCTCCGCCCGATCACCGGCCGGTCACCGCCGGCTCAGGACAGGAGCGCAGCCGGCTCAGGAGGGGACCGCCGCCGGCTCCGCCACCGGGTCGGCCGCGCGGCGGGTCCGCGGCTCCTTCCGGTCGTCCCGCAGCCGCTGGCTGATCACCTGCGAGATGCCGTCGCCCTTCATGGTCACGCCGTAGAGCGCGTCGGCGGACTCCATGGTCAGCTTCTGGTGGGTGATCACGATGAGCTGGGAACTCTCCCGCAGCTCCTCCATGATCCCGATCAGCCGGCGCAGGTTGGTCTCGTCCAGCGCCGCCTCCACCTCGTCCATCACGTAGAAGGGGCTGGGCCTGGCCTTGAAGATCGAGACCAGCAGCGCCACCGCGGTGAGCGAGCGCTCGCCGCCGGAGAGCAGCGAGAGCCGCTTGACCTTCTTGCCGGGCGGGCGGGCCTCCACCTCGACCCCGGTGGTGAGCATGGAGTCCGGGTCGGTCAGCACCAGCCGCCCCTCGCCGCCCGGGAACAGCCGGGAGAACACGCCCTCGAACTGCGCGGCGGTGTCGTGGTACGCGGCGGTGAACAGCTGCTCGACCCGCTGGTCGACGTCCTTGACGATGTCCAGCAGATCGCGCCGCCCGCGCTTGAGGTCGTCCAACTGCTCGCCGAGGAACCGGTGGCGCTCCTCGAGGGCGGAGAACTCCTCCAGCGCCAGCGGGTTGACCTTGCCCAGCTGCTGGTACGCCCGCTCGGCCGTGCGCAGCCGCTTCTCCTGCTCGGCCCGGACGTACGGACGGGGCTCGCCCGGCTCCTGCCCCTCCTCCGGGGCCGAGGGCGGGACCGGCCGGTCGGGCCCGTAGGAGTCCAGCAGTTCGCCGCCCTCGATGCCGAACTCCTCCAGCGCGCGGCTCTCCAACTGCTCGATCCGCAGCCGCTTCTCCGCCCGCAGCACCTCGTCGCGGTGCCCGGCGTCGACCAACTTGTCCAGCTCGTCCTTGAGTTCGCGGCCGTGCTCGCGGTGCTCCCGCAGCTCCGCCTCGCGGGCCGCCCTGGCCTGCTCGATCGCGGCCCGTTCGGCGTCCGCGCGGGCCAGCGAGACCTCCAGGCAGGCGAGCAGTTGCCGGGCGCCCTCGGCGACCGCGACGGCGACGGCGGCGTCCTGCTCGGCCCGGCGGCGGCGTTCGGCGGCCCGGGTGCGCGCCTCGCGCTCGGCGCGGGCGGCCCGGTCCAGCTGGTCGGCCCGCCCGGCCAGGGCGCGGACCCGCTCCTCGTGGGTGCGCACCGCGAGCCGGGCCTCCAGTTCGGTCGCCCGGGCCGAGGTTGCGGCCCCGGCCAGCCGCTGCTGCTCGGCGGCGTCCGGCTCGTCCTCCCCGTCGGCGGCGGTCTCCTCGGCCACCGCCAGCCGTTCGGCCAGCTCCTCGGCGGTGGTGAGCAGCCGGTCCAGCCCCTCCTCGGCGCGGCCGGCGGCGGCGGTCAGCCGTTCGGCCTCGCCGGCGGCGGCCCTGGCCTGTCCGCCGAGCCGGCCGAGGGTGCCCGCCACCTCGGCCCGCGCGCGCTCCAGCTGCCTGCGCCGGAGGGCGAGTTGCTCCGCGGCGGCGGCCGACTCGCGTCGCCGTTCGGTGAGTTCGGCCAGCCGTTCGGCCGACTCGGCGCAGCGGACGTCGAGTTCGGCGATCGCCCGGGCGGCCTCGTCCACCGCCGCCCGGGTCTCCAGCAGGCTGGGCGCGGCGCCGGAGCCACCGTGGGCGAAGGCGGCGCCGAGCCGGTCGCCCTCGGCGGTGACCGCGCTCAGCGCGGGGTGCGCGGCGACCAGCCGGAGCGCCCGGTCGAGCGTGTCCACCACGGCGATCCCGGCCAGCAGGAGGCCGACGGCGGGCATCAGCCCGGGCGGCCCGTCGACCAGGTCCACGGCCCAGCGGGCGCCGGGCGGCAACTCCCCCGCCGGCGACTCCCCCGCCCCGGCTCCGGACCGGGGGGCGCCGGCGATCAGCAGCGCGGCCCGGCCGGCGTCCTGCTCGCGCAGCAGCCGCAGCGCCTCGGCGGCGGCGCCGGGCGAGTCGACGGCCACCGCGTCGGCGGCGGCGCCGAGCGCGGCCGCGACGGCGGTCTCGTGGCCCGGGGCGATCCTCAGCAGTCCGGCGGCCGGGCCGAGCAGTCCGGTGAGCCGGTCCCCGGCGGCGAGCAGCGCGCCGCTGCCGTCCTTGCGGCGCAGGCCGAGCGCGAGCGCGTCGTGCCGGGCGGTCAGCGCGGCCCGCTCGCGCTCGGCGACGGCGGCCTCCTCACGCGCCACGGCGAGCTCGCGCTCGACGGCGGCGAGCAGTTCCCCGGCCTCCTCGTACGCGGTGTCGGCCCGTTCGCCGTCCTCGGCCTCGGCGTCGACCCTGGCCCTCAGTTCCTCGTACTCCTCCTGGGCCGCCCCGGCGCGTTGCAGCGCCTCGTCCCGGGCCTCGGCGAGCCGGCCGATCTCGGCCTCGGCCGCGGCGGCCTTGGAGCGGGCGGCGGCGGCCTGCCCCTGGAGCCGGGCGAGTCCCTCGCGGCGGTCGGCGATGGCCCGGGCGGCGTCCTTGAGCCGGCGTTCCTCGGCGGCCAGGTCGCGCTCCAGTCCGGCCTTGGTGTCGACCGCCTCGTCCAGCGCCTCCCGGGCCTGTTCCAGGGCCTCGGCCAGCGCGGCCTCCTCCTCCCTGACCCGCCCGGCCTCGCGCTCGAGCTCCTCCGGGTCCCGGCCGCGCCGCTCCTCGGGCTGCCCGTCGGCGGCCGCGTGCCGGGCCTTCGCCCCGGCCAGTCCGACGGTGCCGCGGGTGCGTTCGGCGAGGGCGGAGAGCCGGTACCAGGTCTGCCGGGCGGCCTCCAGGCCGGGGCCGAGCTGCTGGACCTGCGCCTCCAGCACGGCCTCGCGCTGGATCGCCCGGCCGAGTTCCTGCTCGACGGTGGAACGGCGCAGCCGCAGGGCCAGTTCGTCGGCGATCTCCGCCTCGACCGCCCGGCGCAGGGCGAGCAGGTCGTCGGCGAGCAGCCGCAGCCGGGCGTCGCGCAGGTCGGCCTGGATCCCGGCGGCCCGGCGGGCGATCCGGGCCTGTCGGCCGAGCGGGCCGAGCTGGCGCCGGAGTTCGGCCACCAGGTCCTGGACCCGGTTGAGGTTGACCTGCATCGCGTCGAGCTTCCGCAGCGCCTTCTCCTTGCGCTTGCGGTGCTTGAGGACGCCGGCCGCCTCCTCGATGAAGGCGCGCCGGCCCATCGGGTCGGCCTGCAGGACGGAGTCGAGCCGGCCCTGCCCGACGATGACGTGCATCTCGCGGCCGATACCGGAGTCGGAGAGCAGTTCCTGGATGTCCAGCAGCCGGCAGGTGTCGCCGTTGAGCGCGTACTCGCTGCCGCCGTTGCGGAACATCGTCCGGGTGATGGTCACTTCGGCGTACTCGATCGGCAGCGCGCCGTCGGTGTTGTCGATGGTGAGGCTGACCTCGGCCCGGCCGAGCGGGGCGCGCCCGCTGGTCCCGGCGAAGATGACGTCCTCCATCTTGCCGCCGCGCAGCGACTTGGCGCCCTGCTCGCCCATCACCCAGGAGAGCGCGTCGACGACGTTGGACTTGCCGGAGCCGTTCGGCCCGACCACGCAGGTGATGCCGGGCTCGAAGCGCAGGGTGGTGGCGGAGGCGAAGGACTTGAACCCGCGCAGCGTCAGACTCTTCAGGTGCACGCGCCGCTCTCCTCGCCCCTCGCTCGCCGGGCCCTGGGCGGGGCCCCGCGAGCGACTGTATCCGCCCGCCCCTCCGGGACCTGCGGCGATCGCGGCCGGACACGACGAAGGGACGCCACACGGGGCGTCCCTTGCAAGCTGCGTCCCTTTCGGGGCGGCTCAGTGCACAGCGGCGTCGACCGGGAGATCGGGCGGGACTCAGGTGAGAGCCGGCTCCCGCTGATCCAGGTCGATGCTGTTGAGCAACGAGTGCTCGCCGGCGACAGCGGTGAGTGCGTCGTTCACAGCCTGCATCCTGATGAGCTCGGCTTCGAGATCCTGGACGCGCTGCTGCAGCCGTCGCATCTCGGAGAGCATTCGCGGGTCGGGGCCGCCGACGTACCCGAGAAGCGCCTTTGCCATGATGAATGGTCCTCCACGCTGAGTGACCGAACCGGAACGGTACAGGTCTAGGGGGAAGGGGGACGCACGCGCGGCGTGCACCGGCAGTGCTGGCTGGGCACTACGGCACAACCACCGTGAGCTGGGCTCACGGGGGCATGCACCTACCGGGATAACGCGGTCGTGTGCGCGGGTTTCCAGCGTCTCACCAAAGACGGTACGGGTCAACACGATCACCGCACGCTACCGCGCCCCTGTCACCTGCCTGGCGGTGTCATCACGCCCGGCGGCTCCGAAGGGGGGTCCACCACATGCTCGTGGATCATCGTTCGATGCGGAGTCAACCACGAGTCTGCCCGGATGGCAACCGTACGACACCGCCGGTTGACGATCGTTTTCGATCGACCGGCCCGGGCCTCCGCCGACGCGGTTTCTCAGCGGATCTCGAAGGTCCCGTACCCGGGTCCGACGGCGGTCCAGATCTCGGTCACCCCGCTGACCCGGCCGGGCGTGTCCGGGCCCCTGAGCAGCGCGAGCAGTCGCTCGCAGTCCGGGGCGAGCCCCTCGGCCACCACCTGCACCCGGCCGTCGCCGAGGTTGCCGGCGTAGCCGGTCAGTCCGATCTCCAGCGCCCGCGCCCTGGTCCACCAGCGGAAGCCGACCTGCTGCACCTTGCCGCGCACCCAGGCGGTGACGCGGACCGGCTCGTCACTGTGGGCGTCGCGACCGTGCATGCCCCGACCCTATCCGCCGCGGCGGCGGCCCGCGTCACGGCGGAGCCGGTACGACGACGCCGCCCCCGCCCGGTCCTGGGACCGGGCGGGGGCGGCGCGAACGGGCGGCGCGGGGCGGCCGGGTCAGAAGCCCCCGCCGAAGTCCCCGCCGCCACCGAAGTCGCCACCGCCGCCGAAGTCCCCGCCACCGCCGTCGAAGCCGCCGCCGAAGTCGGAGGAGTCGAAGTCGGCACCGGACTGGTCCCCGCCCTCGTAGCCGGCGCCGGCGTCCGCGGGGCCGTACGCGTAAGCCGGGGTGGCCATCATCGAGCCGAGCATGGTGCCGACCAGCAGACCGGGCAGCAGACCGCCGCCGAAGCCGCCGAAGTACCCGCCGGCCCAGGGGCCGTACGCCGGGCCGGCGTTCCAGTACGGCTGCGGCCCGTGCTCGGTCGGCACGGTCCGGATGTCCGGGTCCTGTCCGGCCGCCAGCCGGTCCGCGTCCGCCCGGCAGACCGGGACGGCGCGGTCGGCGCCGCCCGCCGGGGCCCAGTCGGCATCCTTCACCGACGGGCCGTGCCGGGGGTCGAAGAAGCACGGGGGACGCCGCTCGGGCAGCGGGTGCCCGTCCCGCCGGGCGGCCAGGGTGGCCAGCGCGAACCGGCCGTCCTCCAGCGCCTCGGAGACCGGCTTGACGTCCTCCGGCCCCTTGGCCGCGTCCATCAGCAGCTTGGCCCGCTCGTAGGAGTCCAGCGCGTGGGTGTAGTCACCGCGCTGCACGTCGTCGGCGTCCGGCGCGGACGGGACGAAGTCCAGTCGGTCCAGCTCCTCGCCGTAGGCGGTGATGTCCTCGTCCACCACCCGGCGGACCTGGGCCAGTTCGGCCCGGCGCTGCTCCTCCTTGCGCCGCTTCGAGCGGCGGAACAGCAGGAAGACCCCGGTGCCGGCCAGCGCCAGCAGGGCCAGCGGGACGGCGATCGCGGCGGCGGAGACACCGCCCGCCGCGCTGTTCACCCCGTGCCCCTTCACCTGCGGGGCGGCGGTGTCCACGAAGTCGTTGAGGGTGGCGTCGATGTCGCCGGGGTGCGCGCGGAAGGCCGCGCCGGCGATCCGCTGGGCGGCGGCGGTGGGCAGCGCGCCCTTGTCCGAGCGGGCCTGGAACTGGTCGCCGCGCCAGATCGCGTAGGCGCCGGTGATGCCGACCTTGGTGCGCAGGTCGTCGAAGACGGTCGAGGCGCCGTACGGGTCGGCCGCCGGGACCACCGCCACGAAGATCGGCTTGTCCGCCTTGCGGATCTTCTCGGTCAGCGCGTCGGCCTGGCCCTGGCCGAACCGGCCCGCCATCGCCGGGTCGACGTACACCCGGCCCTGCTTGAGCGCGGCGGCCGCATCGTCGAGGCCGCCCGCCGCCGAGGCGGCCGGCGCCAGCAGGAGCAGCAGCCCGAGCAGCGCCGCCACCAGGGCCAGCGGCCCGGCGCCCCGGGAACGTCGTCGAGCAAGGGTTCTCATGGCACCGACGCTACCGCGACCGGTCCCCCGACCGGGCATACCGGCCGGGTACGGGGCGGCCCGGCACCCCCACCGTCCGCCGGGGTGGGCCCCCTTCCACGGGATGATCTTTCCGCGGCCGCCCCGGAACCGCGGCACCGGCGGGAACCCGGCCACCGGCCCGGTCGTACCACCGGCGTGTCCCGGCGGGCGCGGAGCCCGTCCCGGAGCGTCCCGACCGCGCCGCGCGACCAGGCATAGTGGTGGCCGAACGGTCACCCCATGACCACCTCCCGACCGTCCTGCCCCACCCCTCCTGATCGGAGCACGTGTGATCATCGGCCTCGTCACCGCTGTGGCGGCCTCCGCCTGCTACGGCACCGGTTCGGTCCTGCAGGCCGTGGGGTCCCGGCGCTCCGCCCGCGAGGAGGCCGCCAAGGGCGGCGACGCCACCGGCACCACCGCGCACGGCGGGCCGAGCCTCTCCTCCACCGCCAAGGCCGCTGTGACCTGGGAGTTCATCCTCGGCACGGTGCTGGACTTCATCGGCTTCGGGCTCGGCGCACTGGCCGCCCGGCTGCTGCCGCTCTTCCTCTCCCAGACCATCATCAGCGCCAACCTGGTGATCACCGCGGTGCTGTCGATCAAGCTGCTCGGCATCCGGCTCAAGCAGCTGGAGTGGGCCTCGATCGGCGTGCTCTGCTCGGCGCTGGTCCTGCTCGCCGTCTCGGCCGGCCCGGAGGGCGGGCACCACGCCGAGATGTCCTTCCACTGGTGGCTGCTGGTGGTCACCACCGTGCTGCTGGTGGGCGGCGCGCTGCTGGTGCGCCGGATGGGCGCCAACGGCGCGATCGTGGCCGGTCTGCTCTCCGGCCTCGGCTTCGGCGCGCTCGGCGTCGGCGTGCGGATCCTGAACGGGGTCGAGCCCTTCGACCTCGGCAGCCTGCTCTCCGACCCGGCGCTGTACGCGATCCTGGTCGGCGGTATCGGCGGTATGTACGTGCACACCGTGGCCCTGCAGATCGGTTCGGTGAACGGCGCCACGGCCGCCCTGGTGGTCGGTGAGACGGTGCTGCCGGGCGCGGTCGGCGTGCTGTGGCTCGGCGACTCCACCAAGGCCGGGCTGGGCTGGCTCGGCGTGGCCGGCTTCGTGCTGGCGGTGGTCTCGGCGGTCGGTGTCGCCTACTTCGGCCAGGACACCCACGGCGGCCTCCCCGACGGCGAACCGGCCCGGCCCGAACTCGCCGACCGCTGAGGCCGGAACCGGGAGAGGGGCGGGGGGGGGGGGGGGGCCCCCCCCCCCCTCTGCCGTCTCCCTCCCGTCCGGCGACCGCCGGATCAGCCCCCGTCGCGCAGCCGCGGCACCCGCTGGCAGCGGGGGCAGAAGTAACTGGACCGGTTCATCCAGGCGGCCCGCCGGATCGCGGTGCCGCAACGGCGGCAGGGCTCGTTCTCCCGGCCGTAGGCGTCCAGGTCCCGGGAGAAGTAGCCGCTCTCGCCGTTCACGTTGACGTACAGGCTGTCGAAGCTGGTGCCGCCGACCGCCAGCGCCGCCGTCATCACCTCGCGGGCGTTGGCCAGCAGCAGCGCCGCCTGCGGCCGGGTGAGCGTCGCGGAGGGCCGGTCGTAGTGCAGCCGGGAGCGCCACAGCGCCTCGTCGGCGTAGATGTTGCCGACCCCGCTGATCAGCGTCTGGTCCAGCAGCGCCCGCTTGACCGTGGTGCGCCGGGCGCGCAGCGCCGCGACGAAGACCGCGTCGTCGAACCGGACGTCGAGCGGGTCACGGGCGATGTGCGCGATGGAGACCGGGGTGCCCTCGGGATCGTCGTCCTCGGCCTCCTCGACCGCCAGCCCGCCGAAGGTCCGCTGGTCGACGAAGCGCAGCTCGCGCCCGCCGTCGGTGAACCGGAGCCGGACCCGCAGATGCTTCTCGTCCGGCACGACCGGGTCCTGGACGAGCAGTTGGCCGCTCATTCCGAGGTGGCCGATCATCGAGAACCCCTGCCCCCGGCCGGCCAGCGGCACCCAGAGGTACTTGCCCCGGCGCTGCGCGGCGCCGAAGGTGGCGCCGGTCAGCCGGGCCGCGAAGTCCGCCGCACCGGCCGGCTGGCGGCGGACCGCGCGCGGGTGCAGGACGTCGACTCCGGCGACCGTCCGCCCGGCGACCCAGTTCGCCAGACCTCGGCGGACGACCTCGACCTCGGGAAGTTCGGGCACGGGAACACGCCTCCTGCGGAACGGACTCGGCTCTGCAGGAGGAAGGCTACTGCGTGCTCAGGCGCCGCTCGGCAGCCGGTCGGCGTGCTTCTCCTTGATCGCGCGCCAAGCGCTCTCGGCGGCCTTCTGCTCGGCTTCCTTCTTGGAGCGGCCGACGCCGCTGCCGAAGTCCTCGCCGGCCACCCGGGCCGCCGCGGTGAAAGTCTTCTCGTGGTCCGGACCGGACTCCTCGACCACGTACTCGGGCACTCCGATGCCCACCGAGGCGGTGAGCTCCTGGAGGCTGGTCTTCCAGTCCAGGCCCGCGCCCAGCTGAGAGGACTCCTCGATCAGCGGGTCGAACAGGCGGTGGACGAACTCGGTGGCGGCGTCCAGGCCCTGGTCCAGGTAGACCGCGCCGATGACCGCCTCGACCGTGTCGGCGAGGATCGACGACTTGTCGCGGCCGCCGGTGCCCTCCTCGCCCTTGCCGAGCCGGATGAACACACCGAGGTCCAGACCCCGGCCGACATCGGCGAGCGCGCGCGAGTTGACCACCGCGGCGCGCAGCTTGGCGAGCGTGCCCTCGGGGACGTCCGGGTGGACGCGGTAGAGGGTGTCGGTCACCACGAGGCCCAGCACCGAGTCGCCGAGGAACTCCAGGCGCTCGTTGGTGGGCAGGCCACCGTTCTCGTACGCGTACGAGCGGTGGGTCAGGGCACGCACCAGAAGGGCGCGCTCGAGCGTGTACCCGAGGCGCCCTTCCAGGACGTCGTATTCGGTCGAAGCCGGCCCGCCGGCCTTCCCACCGCCCGAAGGAGACTTCGGTGCGCTGGTCGCCTTGCGGGAAGAGTTACCGTCCGACATCGATCCGTACACCCCGCCGATCAGACCGAGAGGACCTGGCGACGGTTGTACGTGCCGCAGCTGGGGCACGCGATGTGGCCCAGCTTCGGCTCGTGGCAGCGGTCGCACGCCACGAGGGCCGGGACAACGGCCTTCCAGTTGGAACGGCGGTGGCGCGTGTTGCTGCGCGACATCTTCCGCTTCGGAACAGCCACGGCTACTTCTCCTGGTTCTCGGCGAGACCCTCACGGGTACCGCTGTTCTTGGTTCCGTCACCCTCGTCGCCGGGGGCGGCGGAGAGTCCCTGCAGAGCCGCCCACCGGGGGTCGGCGGCATCGTGGTGGTGCGCCGGGTCGTCGCTCAGGCGCGCTCCGCACTCGGAGCACAGGCCCAGGCAGTCTTCCTGGCACACCGGCTGCAGCGGCAGTGCGAGCACCACCGCGTCACGCAGCACCGGCTGGAGGTCGAAGAAATCGCCCTCCAGGCGGTAAGTCTCGTCTTCCGAGTCCTCGTCGAGGTCCTCGGCCCCGGAGGTCCGGGCGCGGTGGCGCTCGTCGGACTCCGGGTAGTAGTACAGCTCCTGGAAGTCCACGTCGAGGTCGAACTCGACCGGCTCCAGGCACCGGACGCACTCGCCCTCGACCACGGTCCCGGCGGTGCCGGTGACCAGCACGCCCTCGACCACGGACTCCAGGCGGAGCTCCAGCTCGATCCCGCTCTTCTCCGGAACGCCGATCACATCGATGATCCCCAGGCCCTCGGGGGCCTCCAGGGTGCGGGACACCTTGCGCAGCGCACCCGGACGACGGCCCAGCTCGTGCGTGTCGAACACGAGGGGGTCGCGGTGGTCGAGGCGGTTCAAGATGTCCTGACTTCCTGAGGGGGATCTGGTGCGCGGCGCTGCTCGTCGGGCGGTTCGCGGGCAGACCTGCGGCCCGACACGGAGAGGCCGGAGTGGTCAGACTACCCGAGTCTCCCGCCAGGCCCAACTTCGCTCCCGGCCGCGGGGGCCGGGAGCCGGGCGCGCACCGTGCTACCGGCCGCCGAGCTCCCGCAGCCGGGTCATGTCGATCATGCTGGTGTCGAAGAAGCTGGTCTCGTCCAGTCCGGCCTGGTTCTGCTGCGGCACCGGCGCCGGCGGGTTGCCCGGCTGCTGCGGGTAGTCGTAACCGCCCCCGCCGTACTGCTGCTGCTCGTAGCCCTGCTGCTGGGCCGGGTACCCGTAGCCGGCCTGCTGGGCGTCGGGGTAGCCCTGGTGCTGCTGCTGGTACCCGCCGGTCTCCGGGCCCTGGTGGCCCCACTGGCCGCCGTAGGGGTCCGCGCCCTGGCCGGCGGCCGGATCGAAGCCGCCGCCGTATACCTCGGCGTACTGGGCGCCGCCCTGCTGGGCCACCGCGTACTGGTCCGCGCCCGGCGCCTGCCAGCCGGCCGCGGCCGGGGTCTGCTCCGGCCAGGTCTGCTGCTGCGGCACCTCCTCGCGGTACCAGGCCAGCTCGCTGCCGTCCGCCTCCCCGGCGAAGCCCGCCGCGACCGCCTCGGCGCGCTCCTTGGCCTGCTGCGCCTCGTCGGCGGCGGCCAGGTAGGCGCCCAGCTCGTCGATCGGCCGCTTGCCGAGCAGCTTGTCGCGGCCCTTGCCGACCGCCTCCAGGGTCGCGCTGAGCACGTTCTCCAGGGTGGCGAGCTTCACATCGACGTACTCGTCGACCTCGGGGCTGGGGCTGATCCGCTGCGGCCGGAACTCCTCGCCGTCGGTCTCGGCCTCGTACTCGACCTCGAAGACACTGCCGTCGCCGCGCAGCTTGGTGCGGCCGCGGCCGACCGCTCCGAGCGTCTTGGTGAGCACGACCTCGAAGTTGGCCAGCTTGCTGTCCACGTAGTCGTCGGCCTCGGTGCGCTTGGTGTCGACCTCGGCGCGGGCCTCGGCGAGGATCCGGTCCGCCTCGGACTGGGCTCGCCGGACCACCTCGGTGTCGGAGATCAGCGAACCGCGCTCGGCGTGCGCGCCCTGGATGATCCGGTCGGCCTCGGCCTGGGCGCCGGCGACCATCGAGTCGTGGTCGGCCACCACCGACCGGGCCTGGGCCAGCTCGGCCGGCAGGGCCGACCTGAGCTCCTGGAGCAGACTGATCAGCTCGGCACGGTTCACCACGCAGGAGGCCGACATGGGCATCGAGCGGGCGTTCTCGACGGCCGCCACGATCTCGTCGACCTTGTTCTGCACGTCCACGGGGATTCGTCTTTCCGTGTGCCGCCGAGGTCCGGCGGAGGCAGCGCCCGGCGCGGTGGACGTCACCGCAGGGCAGGAATACAGACTGTACGGCCAGCGCCGGGCGAGCTCACAACGGCCGGACCGGGCTGCCTCACCCCTCTGCCGGGCATACCGTGACGAACCGGCAGAAACGGACGGCCGGTCACTGCGGACCGGTCACCGCCCGCCGTCCGCCGGGCCGCTCCCTACCGCTCGGCGCGCCGCTCGGCGATCCGCTCGACCAGCCGGCGGTGCACCGTCTCCGGGAGCAGGTGCGAGACGTCGCCGCCGTAGGAGGCGACCTCCTTCACCAGGGTCGAGGAGAGGAAGCTGTACGTCGGCGAGGTCGGTACGAAGAGCGTCTCGACACCGGTCAGACCGTGGTTCATCTGAGCCATCTGCAGCTCGTAGTCGAAGTCGCTGACCGCCCGCAGGCCCTTGACGATGGCCGGGATGTCCCGCTCCCGGCAGAAGTCCACCAGCAGGCCGAGGTGCGACTCGACCACGATGTTCCCGTACTGGGCGGTGGTCTCCTCGATCAGCGCGATCCGCTCCTCGATGGAGAACATGCCCTGCTTGTTGCGGTTGATCGCGACCGCGACGTGCACCACGTCGTACAGCTTCGAGGCCCGCTCGATGATGTCGAGGTGACCGTTGGTGATCGGGTCGAAGGACCCGGGGCAGACGGCGCGGCGCATGGCGTGTGTGCTCCCTCGTGGGGTGACGTGAATGCTGCGGGCCCGGGCCCGCTAGGGGTGGTCGCGGGTCTCGTCGGCGGCGCGACCGTACCAGAGCGTGCCCTCGCCGTAGCGACGGGAGCGCAGCTCCTCGAAACCCTCCGGCCAGCCGAACGCGCCACCGCGGGTGCTGCGCTCCACGGTGACGAGTACGTCCTCCGCGAGCCAGCCCCCGGCCGACAGTGTGATCAGCATCTCCCGGACCTCGTCGTCGGTCACCACGTACGGCGGGTCGAGGAAGACCAGGTCGTACGGCTCCTCCGGGGCCGGCCCGGCGACGACCTTCTCGGCCCTGGCCGCCTGCACCAGCGCGCCCGGCAGGCCGACCGTCCGGACGTTCTCCCGGATCACCCGGGCCGCCTGGGCGTCCGCCTCGACCAGCAGGACGTGTGCCGCGCCGCGCGAGAGCGCCTCCAGGCCGACCGCGCCCGATCCGCCGAACAGGTCCAGCATCCGGGCGCCGTGCAGGGTGCCGCGCAGCGCCTCCAGGGTGGAGAACATCGCCTCGCGGGCCTTGTCGGAGGTCGGCCGGGTGCCCCGGCCGGGCGGTACGGCCAGTCGGCGGCCGCCGGCCGCCCCGGCGATCACGCGGGTCATGGTGGTGGAGGGTCCTTTCGTCGCTGCCCGACCACGCTATCCCGATCACCGCCCTCCGCTCACGCCGAAGGGGCGCCCGCACGGGACGCCCCTCCGCCGCTACCCCCCTGTTCCCGCCCCCGGTCGGGTCAGCTCGCCTCGGAGCCGGCCGCCCGGTCCGGGGCGGCCGCGCCGAGCAGCGACGGCGAGGCGTAGCGGGACCAGGACAGGCAGCCGTCGGGCGGGCAGTACTCGGGACGGCGCGGGTCGTGGCCGAGCTCGCGGAGCTTGGTGCGGACGGAATCGGGCGTGCGGCCGAAACGGGCGGCGATCCGGGCGACGGTCTCGCTCTCGTGGAAGCGCCGGACCAGCTCCTCCTCGTGCTGCGGCACCCAGGGGGCGCCGTGGCCGGGGTAGAGCTCGCGCAGCACGTCGCGGTCGGGGATGGGCTCGGAGACGTCGGCGACGATCGCCAGGGCCCGGAGGGCGCGGTTGAGGGCGATCCGCAGCGAGGCGACGTCCTCGACCGGGAGCCGCAGCTTGCCGGAGGCGAGCGGGGTGGCGGCGGCCCCCTCGCGCCAGCCGGCCAGGGTGAGGGTGACCTCGCGGTCGTCGTCGCTGGCGAGTTCGATCCGGAAGACCTTGTCGCCCAGCGGGAGCTCGTTGAGATGACGGAATGCCATTGGCTAAACCCCCAAGTGTCGTGCCGGGAACGCACCTTGGGGGTGCGTCCCGAACACCTTCATTCTCTCCCGGGGGTCTGACAATCGGGCCCGGCCGAGGGCCCGGCGGACGGACCGGGCGGGCCGGGCAGGCCCTGGGCCGGGCCGACGTCCCCCGGGCCGGTCGGGCGTCCCTCGGGCCGGTCGGGCGTCCCCCGGACCGGTCAGCCCTTCTCCATGTAGGCCGCGCGGTCCTCGTCCAGCAGGCTGGCCAGGGCCGTGCGCAGGTCCGGATGGGCGGTGAGGTCCGGGTCCTCGGCGACCAGCCGGGTGGCCTCGGCCCGGGCGGTCACGATGACCTCCTCGTCCTCCAGCACCGAGAGCACCTTGAGCGAGGACTTCACCCCGGACTGCGCCTGGCCCAGCACATCGCCCTCGCGGCGCTGTTCGAGGTCGATCCGGGACAGCCGGAAGCCGTCCAGGGTGTCCGCCACCGCGTCCAGCCGGGCCCGGGCGGGGCTGGCCGCCGGCATGTCGGTGACCAGCAGGCAGAGCCCGGGGGCGGACCCGCGCCCGACCCGGCCGCGCAGCTGGTGCAGCTGGGAGACGCCGAACCGGTCCGCGTCCATGATCACCATCGCGGTGGAGTTCGGCACGTTGACGCCGACCTCGATCACCGTGGTGGCGACCAGGACGTCCACCTGGCCGGCCGCGAACCGGCGCATCACCTCGTCCTTGGCCTCCGGTGCCAGGCGGCCGTGCAGGATCTCCACCCGCAGCCCGGCCAGCGGGCCCGCCACCAGCTTGGCGGTGGTCTCCACCACGGACAGCGGGGGCCGCCGGTCGCCGTCGGCCGCCGCGCCCTCGTCCGGCGCGTCGTCGAGCAGCTCCTCGAGGTCCTCCACCGGCCGCCGCCCGCGCTTGGCGCCCTTCGCCGGCTCCGGCTCCTCGTCGCCGATCCGGGGGCAGACCACGTACGCCTGGTGGCCCTTGGCCACCTCCTCGCGGACCCGCTCCCAGGCCCGGGTCAGGAAGTTGGGCTTCTCCACGGCCGGCACCACATGGGTGGAGATGGGCGAGCGCCCGGCCGGCAGCTGGTCCAGGACCGAGGTCTCGAGGTCTCCGAAGACGGTCATCGCGACCGTGCGCGGGATCGGGGTGGCCGTCATCACCAGCAGGTGCGGCGGCTGCTCGCCCTTGGCCCGCAGCGCGTCCCGCTGCTCGACGCCGAACCGGTGCTGCTCGTCGACCACGACCAGGCCGAGGTCCTGGAACTGCACCTTGTCCTCGATCAGGGCGTGGGTGCCGATCGCGATGCCGGCGTCCCCGCAGGCCATGTCGAGCAGCACCTGCCGCCGGGCCGGCACCCCCATCGACCCGGTGAGCAGCGCCACCCGGGTGCCCAGGTCGGAGCCGCCGAGCAGGCCGCCCTCGGCGAGGTCGCCCATCATCTCCACGATCGACCGGTGGTGCTGCTGGGCCAGCACCTCGGTGGGCGCGAGCAGCACCGCCTGCCCGCCCGCGTCGACCACGGCCAGCATGGCCCGCAGCGCCACGAGGGTCTTCCCGGAGCCGACCTCGCCCTGGAGCAGCCGGTGCATGGGGTGCTCGCCCGCCAGGTCGGCGGCGATCTCGGCGGAGACCTTCCGCTGGCCCTCGGTGAGGGTGAACGGCAGCCGGGCGTCGAAGGCGTCCAGCAGGCCGCCGGGGCGGGGCACCCGCGGTCTGGCGGGCAGCGCGGAGTCGGCGGCCCGGCGCCGGGCGAGGGCGACCTGGAGGACGAAGGCCTCGTCCCAGCGGAGCCGCTCCTGGGCGCGCTCGCGGTCGGCCTGGCTCCGCGGGCGGTGGATCAGCTCGAGCGCCTCGGGCAGCGCGATCAGGCCGTGCCGCTCGCGGAGTTCGGCGGGCAGCGGCTCTCCGACGTCGGACACGTGCTTGGTGAGCGCCGTCTCCACGCAGAGCGCGAGCTTCCAGCTGGGCATCTGGGCACTGGCCGGGTAGACCGGGATCAGCCGGCCGGCGAACCTGGCCGCGGCGCCGTCGCCGTCCGTGTCGTCGAGCAGCTGGTAGTCGGGGGAGGCCAGCTGGCGGGCCCGGTTGAACACCCCGACCTTGCCCGCGAACAGGCCCTGGGTGCCCGGTCGCAGCTCCTTCTGCCGCCAGCCCTGGTTGAAGAAGACCAGCGTGAGCCGGCTGCGGCCGTCGGTGACCACCACCTCCAGCCGGTCGCCCTTGCGGCCGCGGAACGGGATCAGGGTGACCTTGTCGATCCGCGCCAGCACGGTGACGTGCTCGTCGACCTCCAGCTCGTCCAGACTGGTGAGCTGGCCCCGCTCGACGTAGCGGCGCGGATAGTGGTGCAGCAGGTCCCCGACCGTGCGCAGCTTGAGACTGTCGGCGAGCACCTTGGCGGTCCGGTCGCCGACGAGCTTGGTCAGTGGTTCATCGAGAGCGCCCATCAGGCCCCTGTCTACACCACCGGACCGACATTGCGGCCCGCACACCGCCCGGTCACTCGACGCCGATGAGCAGCGGCGCCGACTCCTGGCCACCGTGGAAGACCACCGCGTCCACCTCCGGACGGCTGTGCCGGGCGTGGGCGACCAGCTGCTCGGCGAGGCCCTCGGGGGCGTTCTCGCCGAGGATCAGGGTGACCAGCTCGCCGCCGCCGCCGAGCATCCGGTCCAGCACGCTCGCGCCGACCGCGGCCAGTCCGGCTCCGATCACCGCGACGTCCCCGTCGATCAGCCCGAGCACGTCACCGGCCTGGCAGACCCCGGCCATGGTCCAGGACTCGCCCTCGGCGACGGCCAGTTCGGCGTACCGGGTGGCACCGGCCGCCGAGGTCATCGCGACCACGTCCTCGTCGAAGCGCCGGCCGGCCTCGTGCACGGCGAGCGCGGCGAGTCCCTGCACCGGCGAGCGGGTGGGCAGCACCGCGATCCGCACCCCCTCCTCGCGCAGCTGGTCGGCGGCGGCCCCGGCGGCGGCCCGCAGCTCGGGGTCGTTGAGCAGCAGCACCACCTCGCGGGCGGCGGCGCGGCGCACGGCGGCGGTGAGTTCGGCGCTGGCCGGCGGGCGGCCGGGCTCGGCGTGCAGCACGACCGCGCCGGCCTGCTCGCAGAGTTCGGCGAGGCCCGCGCCGGAGACCACCGACAGCACCGCGCGGGCCGGCCGCTCGGGCTCGTCCCGGCCGGCCGCGGCACCGGAACGGGCGGCGGCCTCGGCGAAGTGGGTGATCCGGATCTGGTGCGGGCGCCCGGCCCCGAGCCCGGCCTCGACGGCGGCGCCCGCGTCGTCGACGTGGACGTGCACGTTCCACAGGCCGTCGCCGCCGCCGACCACCAGCGAGTCCCCGAGCCCGGCGAGCCGTTCGCGCAGCGCGGGCAGCGCCTCGTCTGGCGCGTCCAGCAGGTAGATCACCTCGAAGGCGGGGTGGCCGGGGCCGGGCGGGCGCACGTGGAGCTCGCAGCCGCCCAGCGGCCGGAGGTCGTCGCGCAGCGCGACCGGGCCCATCGGCTGGTGGCCGGCGACCGCGTCGGCGAGCGCCCCGAGGACGGCGACCAGGCCCCGGCCGCCGGCGTCCACCACGCCGTTCTCCGCGAGCACGGCGAGCTGCTGGGGGGTGTGCCGCAGGGCCTCCCGGGCGGCCCGGTGGGCGGCCTCGGCGACCTGGCCGAGGCCGTCGCCGGCCCGGGCGGCCTCCCGGGCGGCGATCCGGGCGACGGTCAGCAGGGTGCCCTCGACCGGTTCGGCGACCGCCTGGTAGGCGGAGTCGGCGGCCCGCTGGAGGGCGGCCCGCAGCTGGTCGGCGCCGCCGCCCTGGGCGAGGGTCTCGGCGGTGCCGCGCAGCCACTGGGCGAGGATCACGCCGGAGTTGCCGCGGGCGCCGACGAGGGCGCCGCGGGCCATCGCCCGGGCGGTCTCCGCCAGGCCGGGCGCCGGACCGGTGCCCGGTTCGGCGAAGCGGCTCTCGACCGCGGCGGCGGCGGACTCCACGGTCAGGTACAGGTTGGTGCCGGTGTCGCCGTCCGGGACGGGGTAGACGTTGAGTGCGTCGATCTCCTCGCGGGCCTGGCCGAGCGCCCGCAGCGCCAGTTGGCACCAGCTGCGCACGGCCGGGGCGTCGAGCGTGTGCAGCACCAGGTCTCCTCCGGAGTGGGACGCCGTGATGGCCTGAGGGTGAACGGCGAGGGGTGGTACGGGCAGGTTATCGGGGCCCGGACGGCGGCGGCGGACACGGCGGCCGGAGCGATCACCCGGCCGGTCATGGTAGTTTCGTCGAACGGAAGCAAGCGTTGTATGCTCTTCCGGTTGCCTGGAACAATTCCGGGCTCTCCCCTTGGTCCGGTTCGGTTCACGTGAGTGCTCCGCTGGTCCGGCGGGTTGTCTCACGTAAATGATCTGAAGTCTTGGAGTGACTCCTGTGGCTGCCAACTGCGACGTCTGCGGCAAGGGGCCGGGCTTCGGCAACAGCATCTCCCACTCGCACCGCCGTACCCCCCGTCGCTGGAACCCCAACATCCAGACGGTGCGCGCTGTGGTTGGGCGGACGCCGAAGCGGCTCAACGTCTGCACCTCGTGCATCAAGGCCGGTAAGGTCTCGCGCTGACGCGCAGACCGGTATGCCGGTCCTCCAGTGAGTCGGTTCATCCCCGGGTGAACCGGCTTTCTGTTGTTCCGGTATCCGACCGACCTGATGTGGGCGGGCCCTCGGGCCCGCCCACAGGCATGTCCGGGGGCGGCGGCTAGCGCCACCGCCAGGCGTGGTCCACCGGGCCGATGCCGGCGCCGAGCGCGAAGCCGCCGGCGATCGCGCCGGTGATGTACTCCTTGGCCGAGGCCACCGCCGCCGGCAGCTCCTCGCCCTTGGCCAGGCCCGAGGCGATCGCGCTGGCCAGGGTGCAGCCGGTGCCGTGGGTGTGCCGGTTGTCGTAGCGCGGCGCCCGGTACCAGTACTCCTCCCCCGCGCCCCCGTACAACAGGTCGGCCGCCTCTCCCTCCAGGTGCCCGCCCTTGACCAGCACCCAGCGCGGCCCGAGGTCGAGCAGCGCCTTGGCGGCGTCCAGCATCTCGCCCTCGCGCTCGACCGTCCGGCCGGTGAGCTGCGTCACCTCGTGCAGGTTGGGCGTGGCGAGGGTGGCGACCGGCAGCAGCCGCTCCCGGACGGTGGCGACGGCCTCGGCGGCGAGCAGCGCGTCGCCGTGCTTGGAGACGCCCACCGGGTCCACCACGACCGGGACGCCGACGCCGGCGAGCAGCTCCGAGACGGTCTCGACCAGCTCGATCGAGGCGAGCATGCCGGTCTTCACGGCCTGGACGCCGATGTCGTCGACCACACTGCGGAACTGGGCCCGGACCGCCTCGGCCGGCAGCTCCCAGTAACCCTGGACGCCGAGCGAGTTCTGCGCGGTGACGGCGGTGACGACGCTCATCCCGTGGACGCCGAGGGCGAGCATCGCCTTGAGGTCGGCCTGGATGCCGGCGCCGCCGCCGGAGTCGGAGCCGGCGACGGTGAGCACGCGAGGGGGTGCGGTGGAGGACATGGCCCCCAACCTACGCGGTCAGAGCACGGCCTCCGACTCCGCCCAGCGCTCCTCGGGGACGGTCTTGAGCCGGGTCACCGCGTCGGCGATCGGCACCAGCCGGATGTCGCCCCGGCGCAGCGCGGTGAAGTGGCCGAACTCGCCCCGGTGGACGGCCTCCACGGCGTGCCAGCCGAAGCGGGTGGCGAGGACGCGGTCGCGGGCGGTCGGGGTGCCGCCGCGCTGGACGTGGCCGAGGATGACCGGGCGGGCCTCCTTGCCGAGCAGGTTCTCCAGTTCGTGGGCGAGGCGGTTGCCGATCCCGCCGAAGGTGCGGTGCCCGAACCGGTCGACCTCGCCGTGGTCGAAGCGCATGGTGCCGGGCATCGGGGAGGCCCCCTCGGCGACCGCGATGATGGCGAACTTCTTGCCCCGGGCGAAGCGGTCCTCGACCATCCGGGCCACCCCCTCGATGTCGAACGGCTTCTCGGGGATCAGGATCCCGTGCGCACCGCCCGCCATGCCGGCCGTGAGGGTGATCCAGCCGGTGTGCCGCCCCATCAGCTCGACGACCATCACCCGCTGGTGCGATTCCGCGGTGGTCTTGAGCCGGTCGATCGCCTCGGTCGCGACGTGCACGGCAGTGTCGAAGCCGAAGGTGACGTCGGTGGCGTCGATGTCGTTGTCGATGGTCTTCGGGACGCCGACCACCGGGAGTCCGGCCTCGCTGAACAGCCGGGCGGCGGTGAGGGTGCCCTCGCCGCCGATCGCGATCAGCGCGTCGATGCCGATGTCCCGGGCGAGGGTCTTGGCGTTCTCCACCGCCCAGGCGATCCGCTCGCGCTGCACCCGGGCCGAGCCGAGGACGGTACCGCCGAGGGTGAGCAGACCGGTGACGTCGTCGTGCGAGACCGGGCGGGTGCGGCCCTCGATCAGCCCGAGGAAGCCGTCCTCGATGCCGACGATCTCGTCGCCGTGCACATCGGTGCCGCGGTGCACCACGGAGCGGATCACCGCGTTCAGGCCGGGGCAGTCGCCGCCGCTGGTCAGGACTCCGATGCGCATGCCGGTGGCTCTCCCGCTCCAAGTGGTTCAGACCACAGTGGTCCAGACCACTCATGTCAGAACGGGTGGCCGGGCTGTGGGTCAAGCCTACGCACTCACCCCGCCGGGGGCCGGTTCGCACGAGCGCCCGGGAGCGTCGCGCGCCCCCGTCGCGCGCCCCCGCGGCACCCCGGCCGGGCGTCAACCACCGGCCTCCGCCGCCCCGTTCCCGGCCCCCGGCCCCGGACCGGTCACTCCGAGAAGTGGTCCCAGCCGCCGACCCGGTCCCAGGCCTCGCCGTCCACCGTCACCCGGCCGCCCCTGGCCGCCCGCGAACGGCCGACGACCTCGCCCACCACCCGCCAGCGGGCGGGCAGTTGGACCCCGCGCGGGAAGGTCGCCACGATCGCGTGGTCCTCCCCCCCGGACAGCACCCACACCAGCGGGTCGACCCCGACCGCCTGGCCGATGTCCGCCATCTGCGCGGGCACGTCGAAGTCGGCCGCCCGCAGGTCGATGTCCACCCCGCTCGCCAGCGCCACGTGCCCGAGGTCGGCCACCAGCCCGTCGCTCACGTCGATCATCGCGGTGGCGCCGAGCTCCGCGCCGGACGGCCCCGCGTGGTACGGCGGCTCGGGGCGGCGGTGGGCCTCGACGAAGGCCCGCGGCGAACGGAAGCCCCGCTGCAGCACCGTCAGACCAGCCGCCGACCAGCCGAGCCAGCCGGTGACCGCCACCACGTCGCCGACCTGGGCACCGGCGCGCGTCACCGGCGCGCGCCCCTGAAGGTCCCCGAGCGCCGTGATGGCGAGCGTGATGGTGTCCCCGCGCACCACGTCACCGCCGACCACCGTCGCGCCGGCCACCTGGCACTCGTCGCGCAGCCCGTCCATCAGCTCGGTGGCCCAGGTGGTCGGCAGGTCCGCCGGCGCGACCAGGCCGAGCAGGATCGCGGTCGGCACCGCGCCCATCGCGGCCACGTCGGCGAGGTTCTGCGCCGCCGCCTTGCGGCCCACGTCGTACGCGGTGGACCAGTCCCGGCGGAAGTGCCGGTTCTCGATGAGCACATCGGTGGTCGCCACCACCCGGCCGTCCGGGGCCTTCACCACGGCGGCGTCGTCGCCCGGGCCGAGGTCGACCGCGTCGGTGAGCGGCACCCGGGCGGTCAGCTCCCTGATGAGTCCGAACTCGCCGAGCTCGCCCACGGTCCCCTGCATCTGCCGTCCTCCCGGTCGCGCCCGGTCGGGCGCCTACGTTCTGCGGCCACGCCGCCTCGCGCGCAGCGTACGCCCTCCGACGGCGCAGAGGTCTCCCCTCCCCGGCCCACCGGGGGGTAGCGTGGTGATCAGTCTGCCGTGAACCCGTTCGCCACCCGACGCCCGAGCGGGCGAGCACGGCCGCGATCCCCGTACCCAGCCGCCCGGAGGTCCCCGTGGTACAGGCCTACATCCTGATTCAGACCGAGGTCGGCAAGGCCAGCGCCGTCGCCGAGTCCATCGCCAAGATCCCCGGTGTCCTGCAGGCCGAGGACGTCACCGGACCGTACGACGTGATCGTCCGGGCCGAGGCCGGCACCGTGGACGACCTCGGCCGGCTGGTCGTCGCCAAGGTCCAGCAGGTCGAGGGCATCACCCGCACCCTGACCTGTCCCGTGGTCCACCTGTAGGGCCGCATACCATCGGCGGGTGACCCGAGAACTCCGCGTCCCCCGCTTCCTGGCGGCACTGCCGGCCCCCGTCCGGTGGCTGGCGGTGCCGACCGCGCTCGCCTGCACCGTCGTGGTGCTGGTCGGCAGCTGGAGCACGCCCGAGAAGATCGAGACGCCGAACCCGGCCCCCCGGGCCGCCGGCTACTGCCGGGCGCTCGCCGAGGCGCTCCCCCAGGAGCTGTTCGGCCACCCCCGCAAGGACCCGACCCCCGCCTCGCCGTTCCTGGCCGCCTGGGACAGCTCGCCGAAGGTGGTGCTGCGCTGCGGCGTGGACCGGCCCGAGGCCCTGAACGGCCCCGCCGCCAAGGACGTCTCGCCGATGATCAACGATGTGACCTGGTGGCCGCAGGAGCTGGGGGACGGCGGCTACCGCTACACCGTCACGATGCGCAAGGCCTACGTGGAGCTCACCGTGCCCAAGGGCTCGTTCGCCAACCCGATGGACGTGGTCGCCGCGCTCTCCCCCGTGGTCGCCGCCAACATCCCCTGACCCGGCCGGACGGGACCGGACCGGCCCGCACGGCCGGACGGGCCCGCACGGGCAGCGGCCCGCACGCGGGCGGCCCCGGCGTCCCGGGACCGCCCCGTCGCACCGTCCGCGCGGGGCTACCGCAGGCCGGTCGAGCGGCGCAGGGCCGCCTGCAGCAGCCGGTCCACCAGCTCCGGGTACGACATCCCGCTCGCCTCCCACATCTTCGGGTAGGCCGAGATCGGGGTGAAGCCGGGCATCGTGTTGACCTCGTTGACCATCCAGCTGCCGTCGTCCAGCAGGAAGAAGTCCACCCGGGCCAGGCCCTCGCAGCCGAGCGCCTCGAAGGCCTCGATCGCCTGGCGGCGGATCTCGGCGGTCTCCCCGTCGGTGAGCTCGGCCGGGATCCGGACCTCGGAGGAGTCGATGTACTTGGCCTCGAAGTCGTAGAACTCGTAGCCGCCGCCGACCAGCACCTCGGCCGGGACGCTCGCCCGCGGGCCGTCCTCGAACTCCAGCACCGCGCACTCCAGCTCACGGCCGGAGACACCCGCCTCGATGATCAGCTTGGGGTCGTGGCGGCGCGCCTCCTCGATCGCGGCGTCGAGGTCGGAGAGGTCCTTGACCTTGCTGATGCCGATGCTCGAGCCGGCCCGGCAGGGCTTCACGAACAGCGGCAGACCGAGACCGGCCACCCGCTCGCGCACCGCGGCCCGGCCCTCCTCGGTCTCCCACTCGCGCGGGCGGACCACGGTGTACCGCCCGACGCCGAGGCCGTGCGAGGCCAGCAGGCGCTTGGTGAACTCCTTGTCCATGCCCGCCGCGCTGGCCAGCACGCCGTTGCCGACGTACGGCACGCCCGAGAGCTCCAGCAGGCCCTGCAGCGTGCCGTCCTCGCCCCAGGGGCCGTGCAGCAGCGGGAAGACCACGTCCACCTCGCCGAGCGCCTTGGGGGCGGCACCGGGCTCGCTCCAGACCACCTCGCGGCTGCCCGGGTCGACCGGCAGCGCGACCCGGCCCTCGGTGGACTCGGCGACGTGCTCGACGTCCGGCAGCCGGCCGTCGGTGATCGCCATCCGGGCCGGCTCGTCGCTGGCCAGCGCCCAGCGGCCCTCGTGGGTGATGCCGATCGGCAGCACCTCGTACTTGTCGCGGTCGATCGCCCTCAGCACGCTGCCCGCGGTGGAGACCGAGATGGCGTGCTCGGAGCTGCGGCCGCCGAACACGACGGCGACCCGCGGCTTCGCGGACGGGTTCTGGGAGGTCTGTTCGATGCTCATATCGCGACAGAGGGTACCCCGAGGCGGGTTTCGGGCCGGTGACCGACCCGACCGGGCCCGGGCCGGTGCCCGGCCGGGCACCGGCCCGTCAGCGCCGTTCGGGCTTGGCCGAGCGGGACATCAGCGCCCGCAGCGCCTCCTGGGTGGGCCGCCCGTTGTGCACGACGTCCACCACCGCCTCGACGATCGGCATGTCGACGCCGTTGCGCCGGGCCAGGTCGAGCACCGATTCGCAGGACTTGACGCCCTCCGCGGTCTGCCGGGTGGCCGCGATGGTCTCGGCCAGCGACATGCCCCGGCCCAGGTTGGTGCCGAAGGTGTGGTTGCGGGAGAGCGGCGAGGAGCAGGTCGCCACCAGGTCGCCCATGCCGGCCAGGCCGGCGAAGGTGTACGGGTCGGCGCCGAGCGCCAGCCCGAGCCGGGTCGTCTCGGCCAGACCCCGGGTGATCAGGGTCGCCTTGGTGTTGTCGCCGAGGCCCATGCCGTCGGCCATGCCGACCGCCAGGCCGATCACGTTCTTGACCGCCCCGCCCAGCTCGCAGCCGATCACGTCGGTGTTGGTGTACGGCCGGAAGTACGGCGTGTGGCAGGCCGACTGGAGCCGCTTGGCGACCGCCTCGTCGGTACAGGCCACCACACTGGCGGCGGGCTGCCGGTTGGCGATCTCCCGGGCCAGGTTGGGCCCGCTGACCACCGCGATCCGCTCCTGGCCGACCGCGGCGACCTCGCCGACGACCTCGCTCATCCGCTTCGCGGTGCCGAGCTCGATGCCCTTCATCAGGCTGACCAGGACGGTCTGCGGCTCCAGCAGCGGCGCCCAGGCGGCGAGGTTCTCGCGCAGCGTCTGCGAGGGCACCACCAGCACCGCGAAGTCCGCGCCGGCCAGCGCCTCGGCGGGGTCGGTGGTGGCCCGGACGGTGTCCGGCAGCCGGACCCCGGGCAGGTAGTCCGGGTTGCTGTGGGTGGCGTTGACGGCGTCCGCCAGCTCCTGGCGGCGCCCCCAGAGGGCCACCTCGCAGCCGGCGTCGGCGAGCACCATCGCGAACGCGGTGCCCCAGGAACCGGTGCCGAACACGGCGCAGCGGGTCACTTGGCTTCCTTCCCTGCCTCGTCGGTGCCACGGCCGCCGCCCTCGCGGCGGGCCGCGGCGGCGGCCCGGAGCCGGGCCGCCTCCCGCATGTCGTACCGCTCCGCGGGCGGTTCCTCGCCGCGGATGTCGGCCAGCACGGCGGTGATCGCCGTCATGATGTCCTCGGTGGCGTCCCTGAGCACCTGGGCGGTCAGCTCCTGCCCCTGGTACTTGCTCAGGTCGACGGCCGGTCCGGCCGCCACGACCACCCGGTGGCGCGGGAACAGGTTGAACCTGCTCCTGCCCGCGCCGCCCCGGCCGTACGGCGGGATGATCTCGTGGGCGCCCCAGTGGGCCACCGGGACGACCGGCGCGCCGGTCATCAGCGCCACCCGGGCGACCCCGCTCTTGCCGGTCATCGGCCACAGGTCCGGATCCCGGGTGAGCGTTCCCTCCGGGTAGAACTGCACGCACTGGCCGCTGTTGACCGCGTCGATGGCGGACCGGAAGGCCTGCGCCGCGTCGGTCGACTCGCGGAACACCGGGATCTGGCCGGTCTTGCGGAGCATGAACCCGATGAACGGGACCGAGAACAGCGAGGACTTGCCGAGGATCCGCGGCGGCCGCCCGCTGTTGTACTGCCAGTGCGCGTACACGACCGGGTCGATGATCGAGTTGTGGTTGACCGCGGCGATGAAGCCGCCCCGCTTCGGCAGGTGCTCCCAGCCCCGCCAGTCGGGCTTGACCAGCGCGGTGGTCACCGGCTTCACCAGCACGGCCGCGAAGCGGTACCAGAAGCCGTAGTCGGCGTTGCCGAAGCTGGCGTACGAGCGGCGGGCCACCCCAGATCCTCCTCATTCGTGCGGCACGTGGGGTGCCGCGGTCGATCTCGCCATCCGCCGCCCGCTCGGGGCGCGGGCGGCGGAACAGTGTCGCCCGACCGCTCGGCGGCTGTCGAGCAACCCCGCCCGGACGTCCGGCGGGCGTGATCAAACGCACGTCCGCACAGTTCGGACGGCCTGGCGAGGGCTCCGGGACCGGCGTCACAATGACGCCGATGACCCAGGACACCGTACGCCCAGGCAGGCCCGTCACGCCCGCCGCACCCGCCGCCGACTGGTCGCTGGTGGTGCCGCTCAAGCGGCTCGCCGGGGCCAAGTCCCGGCTGGCGCCGTTCGCCGGCCCGCACCGCCCCGACCTCGCACTCTCGTTCGCCCTGGACACCGTCGCGGCCGCGCTGGCCGCACCGGGGACCGGCCGGGTGCTGGTGGTCACCCGGGACGCCGGGGCCGGGGCGCGGCTGGCCGCGCTCGGCGCCCTGGTGGTCGACGACGAGCCCGGCGGCGGCCTCAACCAGGCCCTGGCGCACGGCGCGGCGGCCGCGCTGGTGCTCGCGCCCCACGCGCCGGTGGCCGCCCTCTCGGCGGACCTTCCGGCCCTGCGCGCGGCCGAGCTGGACCGGGTGCTGGCCGCCGTCCCGGCGACCGGCCGCGCCTTCCTGCCGGACGCTCCCGGGCTGGGCACCACCCTGTTGGCCTGCGCCCCGGGCAGTCCGCTCGACCCCGCGTTCGGGGACGGCTCGCGCGCCCGGCACGCGGCCGGCGGCGCCCGCGAACTGCGGCTGTCCGGCGTGGAGTCGGTCCGCCGGGACGTCGACACCGGCGAGGACCTGGCCGAGGCGCTGGTGCTCGGCGTGGGGCCGCACACCCGGGCCCTGGCCACCCGGCTCGGGTACCTGCCGCGGCAACCCCGGTCCGGCGCGCCGCTGCCCGGCTGAGGCACCGCCGGGGACTGTCGGTGCCCCTCGCTATGCTGCTGGCATGCAGGCCACCGCGTTCACCTTCGACCCCGCCACCCGGGCCGGCTCCGTGCTGCTCGACGACGGGACCCCGGTGCCGTTCGACGCGGCCGCCTTCGACGCCGGCGGGCTGCGGCTGCTGCGCCCGGGCCAGCGGGTGCGGATCCGCACCGAGGGCGCCGGTGAGGCCCGGCGGGTGGTCTTCCTGACGCTGCAGACCTTCCCGGACCCGGCCGCGGACTGACCGGGGCGGCGGCGCCCTCAGGAGGCGCCGAGCCACCGGGAGCCGTGCTCGCGGCGGTCGCGGGGGGGAAATCCCGGAAAAGCGAAAAGCCGTGGCACCACCCTGCCGGGAATTCCCGGAGGAGGGCGGCGCCACGGCTCGCGAAGGCCGTCCGACGACGACGCGCACCGACTACTTGGCGGTGGTCTTGCGCGCGGTGGTCTTGCGGGTGGCGGTCTTCTTCGCCGGCGCCGTCTTCTTGGCCGTGGCGGTCGCCTTCTTGGCGGTCGCGGTGGTCTTCTTCGCGGCGGCGGCGGTGGTCGCCTTCTTGGCGGCCGTGGTGGTCGCCTTCTTGGTCGCGGTCGCGGTGGTCTTCTTCGCGGCGGCGGTGGTGGTGGCCTTCTTGACGGCGGCCGTCTTCTTGGTGGCGGCCGTCTTGGTGGCGGCGGCCTTGGTCGCGGTCGCCTTGGTGGCGGTCGCCTTGGTGGCCGTCTTCTTGGCAGCGGCCTTCTTCGCCGGGGTGGCGGCAGCGGCGGCGGCAGCGGCCGTGGCGGCGCGCTTGGTGGCGGCACGCTTGGCGGCCGGGGTGGCGGCGACACCGCTCTTGCCCGGGGTGAGGGAGCCCTTGGGCGCCTTCTTCACCGAGGGGCCTTCCTTCGGCAGCTTCTTGGCGCCGCTGACCAGGTCCTTGAAGCCCTGGCCCGGACGGAAGCGGGGCACCGAGGTCTTCTTGACCTTGACCTTCTCGCCGGTCTGCGGGTTGCGGGCGAAGCGCGCGGAGCGCTCCACCTTCTCGAAGGTGCCGAAACCGGTGACCGAAACACGGTCGCCGGCCACGACGGCGCGCACCATGGTGTCGAGCACTGCGTCGACGGCCTCTGCGGCAGCCTTGCGACCGCCCAGCTGCTCGGCCACCGCTTCGACAAGCTGAGCCTTGTTCACGTCTTCCCCTTCAGAAACGGGCGCCGGATGATTCCATCCGTTCATTTCGCACGTTAGGTATGTATCTGCGGACTTTCAATTACCAAACGCGCGAATCACCCTAGTGTCGCAATGGATTTGCGCGTCGGCGACCTCAGACGACGGGCGGGCGCCCCTCGTCGAGGTCCTGCACAAAGCGACTCAACCGCCGCGCCGCCTCCGGAAGATCGCGCTTGGCGGCCTCGGTGACGATGAGCAGTTGACGGGTGAGAGCGGTCTTTGCATCGGCAGACACGTTCAGCGCATGCACGCGGTCGTGAGCTTGCTTCAACCGCTCGGCCACAAGCGCGAAGAGCGCTGCGACTTCCGGGTCGTCCGGCCCCTCAGCAGCTGAGGTGGCGGCGTCCGGCCGATCGTCAATTCGGCGTTCGGATCCCCGGCCCGTGGACTCCGGTGACGCGGGTTCGCCGCCCGCGTACGGAGGTTCATGGTGCCGGTGCATGCACTGATTGTGCCATCTACGCGCAGTTGTGCATGCGCGGGGCCCTCCGCCGCAAAACCGAATCGTCAATCCGGGGCCCGCGGGCGGGCACAACTCCCGCCCCGGAACGCCGGATGGCCCGCCCCCCCGAGGGGGGAGACGGGCCATCCGGCGGATCGTCAGAATGCTTGTTCAGAACGGGCGGTCAGGCCGCCGGCAGGGTGCGCGGCTTGAACGCCGGACGGCTCGCCTCGAAGGCCGCGATGTCGGCCTCGTTCCGCAGCGTGATGCTGATGTCGTCCAGGCCGTTGAGCAGCCGCCACCGGAGGTTGTCGTCCAGTTCGAACGGCGCGGTGATGCCCTCGGCCCGCACCTCGCGGGCCTCCAGGTCGACCGTGACGGGGGCGGTCGGGTCCGCCTCGGTCAGCTCCCAGAGCCGCTCCACGGTCTCCTGCGGGAGGACCACGGTGAGCAGGCCGTTCTTCAGCGAGTTGCCGCGGAAGATGTCGGCGAAGCGCGAGGAGATCACGGCGTGGAAGCCGTAGTTCTGCAGGGCCCAGACGGCGTGCTCGCGGGAGGAGCCGGTGCCGAACTCGGGCCCGGCCACCAGGACGGTGGCACCCTGCCGCTCGGGCCGGTTGAGAACGAACGACTCGTCCCGGCGCCAGGCCTCGAACAGACCGTCCTCGAAACCGGAACGGGTGACCTTCTTCAGCCAATGGGCGGGGATGATCTGGTCCGTGTCGACGTTGCTGCGGCGCAGCGGCACGGCCCGCCCGGTGTGGGTGGTGAACTTCTCCATGCTGCTCAGACCTCCACGGCGGCGCTGGACGCCAGATCGGCGGGGGCCGCGAGGCGGCCCAGGACGGCGGTCGCGGCGGCGACCTGGGGCGAGACCAGGTGGGTGCGGCCGCCCTTGCCCTGGCGGCCCTCGAAGTTGCGGTTCGAGGTCGAGGCGCAGCGCTCGCCGGGGGCGAGCTGGTCCGGGTTCATGCCCAGGCACATCGAGCAGCCCGCGTGCCGCCATTCGGCGCCGGCCGCGGTGAACACCTTGTCCAGCCCCTCCTCGACGGCCTGGAGGGCGACCCGGACGGAGCCCGGGACGACCAGCATCCGCACGCCGTCGGCGATCCGGCGGCCGCGCAGCAGATCGGCGGCGGCGCGCAGGTCCTCGATCCGGCCGTTGGTGCAGGAGCCGACGAAGACCGCGTCGACCGCGACCTCGCGCAGCGGGGTGCCGGCCTCCAGCCCCATGTAGGCGAGGGCGTTCTCGGCGGCGATCCGCTCCTGCGGGTCGGCGAAGGAGGCCGGGTCCGGCACCGAGGCGCCGAGCGGGGCGCCCTGGCCGGGGTTGGTGCCCCAGGTGACGAAGGGGGTCAGCTCGGCGGCGTCGATGAAGATCTCGTGGTCGAAGACCGCGTCCTCGTCGGTGACCAGGGTCCGCCAGTACTCGACGGCGGCGTCCCAGTCCTCGCCCTGCGGCGCGTGCGGGCGGCCCTCGAGGTAGGCGAAGGTGGTCTCGTCCGGGGCGATCATGCCGGCCCGGGCACCCGCCTCGATGGACATGTTGCAGATGGTCATCCGGGCCTCCATGGAGAGGCCGCGGATCGCCGAACCCCGGTACTCCAGGACGTAGCCCTGGCCGCCGCCGGTGCCGATCCGGGTGATGATCGCCAGGATGAGGTCCTTGGCGGTGACGCCCTCGGGCAGTTCGCCCTCGACGGTGATCGCCATGGTCCGGAACGGGGCCAGCGGCAGCGTCTGGGTGGCGAGCACGTGCTCGACCTGGCTGGTGCCGATGCCGAACGCCAGGGCGCCGAACGCGCCGTGGGTGGAGGTGTGGGAATCGCCGCAGACCACGGTCGTGCCGGGCTGGGTCAGGCCCAGCTGGGGGCCGACGACGTGCACGACGCCCTGCTCGATGTCGCCCAGGGAGTGGATCCGGACGCCGAACTCGGCCGCGTTCTTGCGCAGGGTCTCCAGCTGGACGCGGGAGACCGGGTCGGCGATCGGCTTGTCGATGTCCAGGGTCGGGGTGTTGTGGTCCTCGGTGGCGATCGTGAGATCGGTGCGGCGGACCGTGCGCCCGGCCAGCCGGAGGCCGTCGAAGGCCTGCGGGCTGGTCACCTCGTGGAGCAGGTGCAGGTCGATGAAGAGCAGGTCGGGCTCGCCCTCCGCGCGCCGCACGACGTGGTCGTCCCAGACCTTCTCTGCGAGTGTCCGTCCCATCGGAATCCCTCCAGCCGGCCGCGTTGCCGGCCTTCTCGTGTCGTCGAGGTCGAAGCTGTCGCGGCCCGGTGCGGCACGTGACGAGCGACCTGCACACCGGATCGGTGTCCACGATGCGGACACCTCGGCGGGGTCGCATCCTGGATGTCTCCCGGGCTGCTGCATCCAGAGTGGCGCTTTTCGCAGAAGATTGAACTTGCGTCTCGCGGAATGAGACTGCAGTCTTAGCGCATGGACAACTCTAGCGGCGTCGGCGTGCTCGACAAGGCCGCTCTGGTGCTGAGCGCACTGGAGTCGGGCCCCGCCACGTTGGCGGGGCTGGTCGCCGCCACCGGTCTGGCGCGCCCCACGGCCCACAGACTCGCCGTCGCACTCGAACACCACCGTCTGGTCACCAGGGACATGCAGGGCCGGTTCATCCTCGGCCCGCGGCTGTCCGAACTCTCCGCCGCGGCGGGCGAGGACCGGCTGCTCGCCACCGCGGGCCCGGTCCTGACCCACCTGCGCGACGTCACCGGCGAGAGCGCACAGCTCTACCGCCGTCAGGGCGAGATGCGGATCTGTGTCGCGGCCGCCGAGCGGCTCTCCGGTCTGCGGGACACCGTCCCGGTCGGCAGCACCCTGCCGATGAAGGCCGGCTCGGCCGCCCAGGTCCTGCTGGCCTGGGAGGAGCCCGAGCGGCTGCACCGCGGCCTGCAGGGCGCCCGGTTCACCGCCACCGCGCTGAGCGGGGTCCGGCGGCGCGGCTGGGCCCAGTCGATCGGCGAGCGGGAGCCGGGCGTCGCCTCCGTCTCCGCGCCGGTCCGCGGCCCCTCCAACCGCGTCGTGGCCGCCGTCTCGGTCTCCGGGCCGATCGAGCGCCTCACCCGCCACCCCGGGCGGCTGCACGCCCAGGCCATCATCGAGGCCGCCAACCGGCTCACCGAGGCCCTGCGCCGCAGCTGACCCGCCCGTCCCCCACCCACCCCCGCACCGCCCCGCGTTCCCCCACGCTCCCCCACCCACGAACCGCGAAGGGCCCCGCTCGTTGTCGAGCGGGGCCCTTCGGACGAGGACTGCCGTCGAGGACCGCCGTGGATTCCCGGTGGATTCCGGAGGGCCGGGAAATCAAAAAAGACCCCGGGGACCGGGGCCTTTCTTTTCTGGCTGGGGTACCAGGACTCGAACCTAGACTAAATGAACCAGAATCACTCGTGCTGCCAATTACACCATACCCCAACACAAAGCAATCAGCCGATGAGCAACCCCATCGGCTTCCTGCTTCAGTACCCCCGACCGGATTCGAACCGGCGCTACTGCCGTGAGAGGGCAGCGTGCTAGGCCGCTACACAACGGGGGCATCCTGGCGATTCCTTGCGGAATCAGTACCCCCGACCGGATTCGAACCGGCGCTACTGCCGTGAGAGGGCAGCGTGCTAGGCCGCTACACAACGGGGGCTTTCCAGGCGGTCCCTTGCGGGACCAGTACCCCCGACCGGATTCGAACCGGCGCTACTGCCGTGAGAGGGCAGCGTGCTAGGCCGCTACACAACGGGGGCTTGTCTTCACTTGTCGCGGTGTGGACCGCGGGTACTGCGCTGGGGTACCAGGACTCGAACCTAGACTAAATGAACCAGAATCACTCGTGCTGCCAATTACACCATACCCCACCAGAGTTGAACCCCCGTCGGGGGACCATCTCGGGCTTGCGCCTCCCGCTCGGCTCCGGCGGGGGCTTTGACTCCCTCGTCGTTGCCCTCCCGGGCGGCGCAGAAAGAACATTACCCGACGTCCGCCCCGGCTCCAAAATCGATAACCCCAGGCAGCGGGAAGGGGGCCGTCCGGTGACCTCCGGGGGCGCCGCGGACCCGGCACCGGGGCCGGGTCCGCGAGGGTGCCGCTAGGCGCGCTCGACCACCTTGTTGGCGAGGGTGCCGATGCCCTCGACGGTGACCGCGACCTCGTCGCCGACCTGGATCGGGCCCACGCCGGCGGGGGTGCCGGTGAGGACGACGTCGCCGGGCAGCAGCGTCATCGCCTCGGAGATGTGGACGATCAGCTCGGCGACCGAGCGGACCATCAGGGAGGTGCGGCCGGTCTGCCGGAGCTCGCCGTTGACCGTGCAGGTGACGGCGAGGTCGGAGGGGTCGAGGTCGGTCTCGATCCAGGGGCCGAGCGGGCAGGCGGTGTCGAAGCCCTTGGCGCGGGCCCACTGGCCCTCGCGCTGCTGGACGTCGCGGGCGGTGACGTCGTTGGCGCAGGTGTAACCGAGGATCACCTCGGGGACCCGCTCCAGCGGCACCTCCCGGCACATCCGGCCGATCACCACGGCCAGTTCCGCCTCGTGCTGGACGTCCGAGGAGAACGGCGGGTAGGCGATGCTCTCGGTCGGCCCGATCACCGAGGTCGAGGGCTTGAAGAAGGTGAGCGGGACGTCCGGGACGGCGTTGCCCAGCTCGGCGGCGTGCGCGGCGTAGTTGCGGCCGACCGCGACGATCTTGTTGGGCAGGATCGGGCTCAGCAGCCTGACGTCCTGGAAGCGGTAGCTCTCACCGGTCGGCCGGGGCTGGCCGAACGGGTGGCCCGCCAGCCCGTGGACCACCAGCGACTCGGGCCGCGCCGGGTCCCCCTCGACCACACCGAAGGAGACGCTGCCGGCGGCAGGGCTCCCTTCCCGGACGGAAAACCTGGCAATGCGCACGGCTCGGGCACCCCTCGCGTCGTCGGCCGCCCGGGGCGCGCCCGGGCGCTGGTGGAGGCCGGTCCCACCTCGGACCCGGCCCCGCTCAATCGCCGCCCAGGCTATCGCGCGGGCCCCGGACCGGCCGCTCCGCCGACCCGGGGTGTCCGGGCGCAGGCGGGGGCGCCCGGGTACGCGAAGGGCCCCGCCACCGGGTGGCGGGGCCCTTCGGGGCGTATGCGGAACGCTTCAGTCCTGCGGGACGTTCACCACCGGAGCGACCATCAGCCGGGTGCGTCGCGGGTTGGCGGTGGAGGTGGGCAGGTCGGTCGGGTAGGTCACGGCGGCCTCGGGCCCGCGGGCGCCGGGGATCTGGCCGAAGTCCTCGACCGAGGCCAGCGTCGTCCGGCGCGGGTTCGCGGTGGAGACGGCGGACAGCGTGGACTCGGCGGCCTTATTCGCCTGGGACATCTCGTCAGCACCTCAAGGTCGTGGCCGGGCGACCGAGATCGGCCCCGGCCTGAGTGATTCGGGAGGATTCTGGGCAGGCTGATCGGGGCCGTGCTCCGGATACCGCAAGGTTACGGATCTCTTTCCACAGGCACCGTGACCAAAGCTACACATTCATCTGTGATTTTCGTCACAAATCACGGAACATAATGCCTATATCCGACATGTCGCTGCATCAGTTTTTACCGGCATATCGGATATATCGGTCATACCCGAAGCGCCGTGCATCAGGTTGATCTCGGCTCTGCTTGGCATGTATCTGACGAGTGTCCGAAAAATGCGGTATTCAGGTCCGGTTGCCGTACAGACCGTGAGATTCCGCGCGCGTTCGGTAGTGCCGCCCGATGTGCCCCGCTCGCCCTTGTTGGGATTCCCCGGCTGTGCTGGAATGCCACGGACCGTGGGTAGGGAGTACTCCACCCCGGTGACCCGCTCTCCCGGACCGGCCGGGGTGCGGATGGAAACTCCACACCGTCCAGGCCGCGGCGACGCGGCGGGACGCCCGGTCCAGAGGTTGCGACGCCAGTGCAGGGACGTTTCAAAAGGGGTAGCGGCGGCGCGGGTGACCCTGAGTCGCGTGAGCCGGTGGCAGCCCCCCAGCCGGCGGCGGCCCCCGGCGGTCCGGCCGAACCGGCGCCCGACGTGATCGGGCGGCCCGAGGAGGAGGGCGCGGAGCGGAAGTCGGCCCGCGGCAAGCTCCGGTCCTCGCTGACCCGGCGCCGGGCCAAGGGCATGAGCCGGCTCGCCATGCGCAACTGGCGGATCCGCAGCAAGCTGATCGCGCTGCTCGCGCTCCCGGTCATGGTCGCGCTGGTCCTCGGTGGCCTGCGCATCCAGACCTCGCTCGAGACCTCGCAGCAGCTGGCCCAGATGGCCAACCTCTCCGACCTGGCCAAGAAGGCGACCGACCTCGCCAACGCCCTGCAGAACGAGCGGGACGTCAGCGCGGGGCCGATGACCAACAAGCCCAACGCGCCGCTGGACGACGACATCGTCGCCGCGCGCAAGGTCACCGACGACCTCAGCCGCACCTTCACCGCGTCCGCCGACAAGTTCGAGAACCTCGAGCTCTCCGGCGGGAAGGCCCTGCTCTTCCAGATCCGCAAGGACCTGAACTCGGTCTCCGACGCTCGTGGCAACCCGTACCAGAACAACCAGAACATCCAGGCGACGATCACCGCATACGACGTGATCATCCGCGACCTGCTGTCGATCACCCAGGACATCGCGCTCGCGTCGAACAACCGCGAGCTGGTCCGCGCGACCCGCGCCCTGCAGCAGTTCTCGCTCGCCAAGAACTCCACCTCGCAGCAGCGCGCGCTGATCAGCGCCGCGCTCGCCAACCCGGGCGGCCCCGACCTCAGCCTGAGCGACGAGTCCTTCGGTATCCGGCTGAAGTCGTCCTACGACAACGCGCTGACCGGCTTCAACAACATCTACACCTCGCACGACCTGGACAACCTGCGCGGCCAGCTGAGCTACAACTCGGTCGTCGCCGCGGCCGACCGCTACGCCCGCTCGATCCTGCAGCAGAGCGGTATCCACCAGAGCGAGGTCGTCAGCTACAAGGACTGGTACGAGCAGTCCACCGCCAAGATCGCCGCCGAGCGCCGGATCGAGTCCAAGCTCATCGAGGACCTCGACGGAAAGGCCCAGGAACTCCAGTCCCAGGCCGACACCGAGGCCCTGATCATCGGTGCCGCCGTCGCGCTGGTGCTGCTCGTCGCCCTCGGTGGCGCCGGTCTGATCGCCCGCTCGATGGTGCGCTCGCTGACCCGGCTCCAGTCCGCGGCCGAGGACGTCGCCGAGCGGCGACTGCCCGAGCTGGTCAAGACGCTCTCCGAGACCGACCCGCACGACGTCGACGTCGCCGTCGAACCCGTCGGCGTCGACTCCGCGGACGAGATCGGCCACGTGGCCCACGCCTTCGACATGGTGCACAGCGAGGCCGTCCGCCTCGCCGCCGAGCAGGCCCTCCTCCGCGGCAACATCAACGCGATGTTCACCAACCTCTCGCGCCGCAGCCAGGGCCTCATCCAGCGCCAGCTGTCGCTCATCTCCGAGCTGGAGAGCCGCGAGGCGGACCCGGACCAGCTGGCCAACCTCTTCAAGCTGGACCACCTCGCGACCCGTATGCGCCGCAACGGCGAAAACCTCCTCGTCCTCGCCGGTGAGGACCCGGGCCGCCGCTGGACCCGCCCCGTCCCGCTGGTCGACGTGCTCCGCGCCGCCGCCTCCGAGGTGGAGCAGTACGAGCGCATCGAGCTCGCCGCCGTGCCGTCGGCCGAGGTCGCCGGCCGCGTCGTCAACGACCTCGTCCACCTGCTCGCCGAGCTGCTCGAGAACGCCACCTCGTTCTCCAGCCCGCAGACCCGGGTCCGGGTCACCGGCCACGCCCTGCCGGACGGCCGGGTGCTGGTCGAGATCCACGACACCGGTATCGGTCTCAGCCCGGACGACCTGGCCGAGATCAACGAGCGCCTCGCCAACCCGCCGACGGTGGACGTCTCCGTCTCCCGCCGCATGGGCCTCTTCGTGGTCGGCCGCCTGTCCCTGCGACACGGCATCCGCATCCAGCTCCGTCCCAGCGACTCCGGTGGCACCACCGCGCTGGTCATGCTCCCGGTGGACGTCACCAACTCCGCCGACCGTCGCGGCGCCGGTCGCCCCGGCGGCGGCCAGCAGCCCAAGCAGCAGCGCGGGGTCGCCCCGACGCCGCGCCAGCAGCGCCAGATGCCGGCCGGCCAGGGCGGCCGCGGCGGCGACCGGGCCGCGCTCGGCCAGGCTCCGGCGGGCGGCGCTCCGCAGGGCCGGCCGCAGCTCGGCCAGGGCGGTCCCGGCCCGTCCGGCGGCCAGGGTGCCCCGGGCGCCCCGGCCAGCGGTCTGCCGACCCGCCAGATCGGCCAGTCGCTGCGGGAGAACCCGCCGCAGGCCGGTCGTCCGGCCACTCCCACCCAGCAGGGTCCCGGCCAGCAGGCCCCGAACCAGCCGGGTGCCGGCCAGGGCCGACCGGCTCCGGGCCGGCAGACCCCGCCGCAGCAGGGCACCCCGAACCAGCAGGGCGGCCTCCCGCAGCGCTCCCCCGGCCGGCAGGGGCCGCCGCAGGGCGCGCCCGGTGGTCTGCCCCGTCGCGAGCGGCAGCCCGGCGGCCCCCAGGGCCCGCAGGGTCCCCAGCAGAACGGTCCGCAGCAGAGCGGTCCGGGGGCACGCCGTCCCGGCCAGGAGCGTCCGCAGGGCGCCGGTGCCCCCGCCGCCCGCGGCGGCGAGCAGCCGCAGCACGGCTGGGCCGACCAGTCGGGCCGTCCCGGCGCGCCGGCACCGCAGGGTGCCCGCCCCGGCGAGCGCCCGCAGGACGGGCTGCCGCAGCGCCAGCGCCCCGGCCAGGGCCGTCCCGGTCCGCAGGGCCGGCCGCAGCAGGGCCCGCAGCAGGGCCAGGGCGGCCGTCCGCAGCAGCCCGCCCAGGGCGACCGCCCGCAGCCGGGCCGGCAGCAGCCGCTGCCGCAGGCCCAGCAGCCCCAGCCGCTGCCGGCGGCCGACCCCTCCTCGGCGGAGAGCACCCAGCAGCTCGCCCGGCCCCGGTTCGAGGCCAGTGACATCGACCCGCGCGACCCGCTGGGCCTCGGCCTGGTCGAGCCGGTGCTGCCGAGCGTGCCGAACCCGGGCCGTCCGGAGCGGAACGTCCAGCCGCCGCAGGCCCCGCAGCAGCAGGCGGCACAGCCGCCCGTGCGGCAGGAGCCGATGGCGCTGCCGTCCGGCCCGTCCGAGGGCGGGGCGCCGGCCGAGCAGGGCTGGTACCGCGAGGAGGGCCGCCCGGGCGAGCAGGCGTACCAGCCGCGCCGTCCCGGCACCACGGCCCCGGGCTTCCCGGCCCAGGACGGCGGCCGACAGGCCCCCCAGGGCCGGCCGCAGCGACCGCAGGGCCCGCAGCAGCAGGCGCCGCAGCAGCGGCAGCCCCAGCAGCAGGCCCAGCAGCCGCAGGCCCAGCGCCAGGCACCGCAGCAGCAGGCACCGCAGGCCCAGGCCCCGCAGTCGCGGCCCGAGCAGCAGGCGCCCCAGCAGCAGGCCCAGCAGCAGGCCCCGGGCCAGCAGCAGCCCGGCGACGCGCCGTGGCGCCCGTCCGCCAACGACGAGCGCTGGCGCCGGGCCGAACAGGTCCGCGAGCCCTCGACCAGCGGGGTCACCATGTCGGGCCTGCCCCGGCGCACCCCTCAGGCCAACCTGGTCTCCGGGACCGCCGAGTCGTCCCCGATGACGGGTCCGCAGGTGTCCCGGGCGCCCGAGGAGGTCCGCGGCCGCCTGACCAACCTGCGCCGCGGCATCCAGCAGGGCCGCCGGGCGGGTGCCGAGCAGGCCGCGGGTCAGCCGCCGGCCAATCCGGCCGGTTCCCACCATGGTGCCCAGCAGGCCGGGTTCGATAGCTTCGGAGGCCGGACCGACGGCAACGCCGCAGATCATCAGGAGCGTTGAGTTGAATCAGATGAGCCAGGCCGCACAGAACCTGAACTGGCTGATCACCAATTTCGTGGACAACACCCCCGGGGTGTCGCACACGGTGGTGGTCTCCGCGG
>NZ_JBIVGI010000033.1:0-70820 GCF_044748625.1 Kitasatospora sp. NPDC089913
TCTCCGTCGGCGAGAAGGTCCTCGCCGCCCAGGGCCCCGGCGCCTGGCCCGTCTGCTCCGTCAAGGCCGGCCTCACCAAGTAACACCCCCGCCCCACGGGGGCACAGACACCGCCACGCCGCTGACACCCGACCACCCCCACCACAGGGAACGGTCCGGTATCAGCGGCGCCGTGCGTTCCCCGACCGGCAGTACCCGGGCAGCCTCAGACCGCCCGACCGCTCCCCCAGTCGTACAGACGCCGCGCACCGTCACCGAGGCGGGTGGCGTAGAGCGTGCCGGCGCTGCCGCCCGCGAGTTCCTCGGTCGTGGTGGTGACGCCCACGACCGTGCCGACACCGGTCCGGGGGTCGAAGCCCGTGAGGTGGGGGCCTCCGCTCGCCCCGTGCGACATGTCGCAGGACTCGCCCCACAGCAGCGGCGCCGCCGGACCGGAACGGGCGGGTCCGGCGCAGTGGATCATGCGCGAGCCGGCGTACTCGGCCGCCGGGTCGTTGAGCCGGTCCTTCGGGTAGCCGAAGGTGTCGACGAACTCGCCCTCCACGGGCCGGGTGAACGCGATCCGCTGGCTTCCCGCGACCTCGGCGACCCGCCGCCCGTCGGCCGAACGGTTCAGCACCAGCATCCCGGTGTCGTGGCCCGCCACCGCGACGGCGTTCGAGGTCGTGCCGCCCGGGTCGGCGTCCCAGTGCGACGAGGTGGCCATGCTCCGGACGCTGAATCCGCCGAGCGGCTTCGTGCCGTTGCGGTAGCCGGGGACGAAGTACAGGTTGTGGCGCCAGGTGTCGTCGGCGCCGGGTGAGCCGACGCCCCGCAGACAGTGCGCGGCGGTGACGGCGGTGCTGCGGTTCGCGGCGGTGACGACGGTGGCGGTGCAGCTGCCGTCGTAGCCGTCGGAGAAGGTGAAGAACAGCCGCCCCACGCTGCGGCTCACCGCCCCGCCGTGGGTCCAGACGGCCCCCGGGTCCGGGGTGCCGGCGGGCAGCGGCCGGGGGTCGTCCGGCGTGCGGTCGTCCTCGGGCACGGGCGTGATCTCGGGAACGAGTGCGCCCGCGAGTCGCATCCGGTCGGGGGTCCAGTAGGCGTCGGTCCGGTCGCGCTCCTCGGTGGTCGTGGCGCCGGCGTGCACCGTGACGGACTCGCGTTCCGCGGCGGCCGCGGCGGTCGGCAGCAACACGGCCGCGGTCGCGGTCAGCAGCACCCCCAGGGCGGCGCGCCCGCGAGGCAGGGTCCGGTCGGTGCCGGTGGTTCCGGCGGTGGTTCCGGGCGTCTCGGCAGTGGTACCAGGTGTCTTGGACATGGGCGGGACGCTAGCCGCGCCTCATCAGGCTTCTGTGTGGACGGCGTCGCGGGCGTCCGTCGATCGGGTCAGGATCCGGTAAAGGCGTCGCGGTCGTGTATCGGCGAACACCTCGGCGGTCGGGCGTATGCGGCCAGCCAGTATCCTTTACGGACTGTCGGGCCTGATGGCACACCAGCACGAGGGAGCGCATCCGTGGCGGACACCGGGCTGCTCGCCCACCAGCGGCAAGCGCTGATCGCCGAGACGGTGCGCCGCAGCGGGGCCGTGCGCGTGGCGGAGCTGGTCGACCAGTTGGGCGTCTCGGACATGACCGTGCGGCGCGACCTCGACGCCCTGGAGCGTTCGGGCGTGGTCAAGAAGGTGCACGGCGGCGCCGTCTCCGCCTCGGACACCGCCATCGACGAACCGGGCTTCGAGGCCAAGTCCGGCCTGGAGTCGGCCGCGAAGGCCGCGGTGGCCGAGGCCGCCGCCACCCTGGTCGAGCCGGGCAGCGTGATCGCCGTCGCCGCGGGCACCACCGCCTACGCGGTCGCGGCCCGGCTGCTGCACATCCCGCGCCTCACCGTGGTCACCAACTCGCTGCCGGTCGCGGAACTGGTCCGCTCGGCCGGCGACGAGCACGGGACCGGCGCGCCCGCCCTGCTGCTGACCGGCGGCTCGCCCACACCCTCGGCCGCGCTGGTCGGGCCGCTCGCCGACCAGGCCGTGCGCTCGCTCCACGTCGACCTGCTGATCCTGGGCGCCCACGGGGTCTCCGAGAAGGCCGGTCTGACCACGCCCAACCTCGCGGAGGCGCAGACCAACCGGGCACTGGTCGCCTCGGCGCGGCGGGTCGCGGTCGTCGCCGACCACACCAAATGGGGCGTGGTCGCGCTCAGCGGCTTCGCCACGCTCGACGAGATCGACGTGTTCGTCACCGATTCGGGACTGAACACCCAGGCCCGGGCCGCCCTGACGGAGTCCGTCGGGGAGCTCGTCGTCGCCCCGGTCGCCGGGGCCTGACCCGGTGGCGCCGGTCCGTGCCCCCGGGCGGCCGGGTCAGTAGCCGCCGAACCCACCGTAGGAGTGGCCGCCGGTGAAACCGCCGGTCCCGCCCATGCCGGTACCGCCGTAGCTCGGCCCGCGGCTCCGGGAACGGCGGCGTGCCTCCGGTGACAGGAAGTACGGGCGGGGACCGTCCGGCCCGTCCGACCAGCTCCGCCCGGCGAGGTCCTGCCACCACTCCAGGAAGGTCCCGGACAACGTCCGCGCCCGGCACTCCTCCTCGGTCGCGACCCTCGCGCGCTCGTCCCACCCGACCTCGACCGGGCTCTCGGCCGACCGGTTCAGGGCGTTCAGCGCATCCGCCAACTCCCTTGCGGTCAGCGGCTCCGCGCCGCCGTCCTCGGCCTCCGGCCATCCGTCGGGCCGGGGCAGGTCGACCCGCCGGACCCGCACCGGCTCCCCCGCCCGGCCCTCCCGGTACTCCCACACCCGGCGGCCGGCCAGTTCGTCCAGGACCGCCCGGCGGTGCCGCTCGGCCCGGTGCGCGGCCACCCGGGCCTCCTCGCGGACCACGCGCTCCGCCTCCACCCGCAGGGCGATCTCCTCCCGCACCGGCCGGTACTCCTCGACGGCCCGCCCCACCTCCGACGCCAGGAGCCGCTGGGCACGGCCCGACCGTTCGGCGACCCGCCGCTCGCGCCCCGGCCAGCGGCGCGGCGCGGTGATGCCGTAGCGGCTCTGCCGACCGTTGACGAGGTCGATCTCGATCATGGTGCCGCCGTGCGCCCAGTAGAAGTCCTCCAGGGCCTGCGACAACCGGCCCAGACAGGCCACGGCCGCCAGCTCCCAGCGCTCGTGCTCGGCCGGTGTGCAGGACAGCGGCTCGCCCCGGCCGTCCAGGATCCGGTAGACCTCCACCCGCTCCGGCAGCACCACCGAGGGGTCCGGGCGGAATCTCGCCCCGGCGATGCCGGCCGCGTCGAGCCGCACGTCCTCGAGCGACACCCCGGTCCATTTCGTGGTCACTGCTGCGCCCTCCCGTCCTGCCAGCGGACGGTGACCCACCGGAGGCCGCCGAACGGTCCGCACCCGGGCGGTCACCCACCACGAGGGGTCACCTGCCCGCGGGCGCCGCCCTGTACACGCCCCGCCGGTACCGGACGGGGAACGGCGGGCGGGGCGGAGGGAAACGGCGGAGGACGGCTACCCGGGCAGGCCGACCGCCCGTTCGCCGGAGCGGGACTGCTGGATGACCACCGCGACCACCAGCAGCGAGCCCTGGGCGACGTTCTGCCAGAAGGAGTTGATGCCCTCGACGGTGAGGCCGTTCTCCAGCGCGCCCAGCAGGGCGACCGCCAGCAGGGTGCCGCCGATGCCGCCCTTGCCGCCCTTGAGCGCGCAGCCGCCGAGGGCCGCGGCCGTGATCGCCTTGAGTTCCAGGCCCTCACTTCCGGAGACCGGCTGCCCGGAGCCGGTGCGGGCGGTCAGCAGGATCCCGGCGAGTGCGGCGACCGCGCCGATCAGGGCGTACACGGCCACCAGGTACTTGTTGATCGGGATTCCGGCCAGCCGGGCGGCGGTGTTGTTGCCGCCGATCGCGTAGAGGTTGCGGCCGAGGTCGGTGTACTGCAGCAGGACGTGCACCGCGAGCGCGACCAGGATCAGGATCCACACCATCACCGGCAGGCCGGCGATCTTCCCCCGGCCGAGGAAGACGAACACCGGGTCACCCAGGACGTAGCCCTGCGCCCGTCCGTCGGAGACGAGTTGGGCGACGCCCTTGTAGGCGGCGAGGCCGGCCAGGGTGGCGATGGTCGCGTTGACCCGGCCGTAGACGATGACCAGGCCGTTGACGACGCCGACCAGGACACCGACGGCCACCGCGGCCGCCGTCCCGGCGACGGCGTTCGACCCGGCCGAGGTGTAGGCCATCGCGCTGACCACCGAGGCCAGGCCGGCCTGCGAGCCGACCGAGATGTCCAGGCCGCCGCAGATGATCACCACGGTCTGGACCACGGCGAGCAGGCCGGTGATGGTCGCGGCCTCGGCGATCACCTGGACGTTGGTCCAGCTGAGGTAGTTCTCGTTGAGCGAGCCGAAGACGGTGAGGACCAGGGCGAGGGCGCCGAGCAGGCTGAGGTTCTGGCCGCCGAGGGCGGCCAGGACGGCGAGCGGGCGGCCGTTCCCGCGCGCGGGCCGGCCGGGCGGTGCGGGCCGGTCGACGGCGGGCGGGGTGGTGGCGCTGGTCACGATGCTGCTCCCGGGGTCTTCGTACGGGTGATGTCGTCGGCCATCGCGAGTCGCAGGACGGCCTCCTCGGTGGCGTCGGCGCGATCCAGCTCGCCGGTGACCCGCCCGCCCTGCATGACCACGATCCGGTCGGCCAGGCCGAGGACCTCGGGCAGGTCGGAGGAGATGACCAGCAGCGCGACCCCCTGCTCGGCCAGGTCCGCGACGATCCGGTAGATCTCCGCCTTGGCACCGATGTCGATGCCGCGGGTGGGTTCGTCGAGGATCAGCAGCTTGGGGCGTCGGGCCAGCCAGCGGGCCAGGACGACCTTCTGCTGGTTGCCGCCGGACAGCTTGCGCACCTCGTGCTCGATCGACGGGGTCCGCACCCGCAGCCGGCCCGTGTACTCGGCGGCCAGCTCGCGTTCGGCGGCGCGCCTGACGAAGCGCCGGCGGCGCAGCCGGTCCAGCACCGCGATCGAGGTGTTGTCGCGGACCGACCGGTGCAGGAACAGCGCCTGGGCCTTGCGTTCCTCGGGGGCGAGGCCGAGGCCGGCGCGGATCACCCGGCCGGGGTGGCCGAACGGCAGCGGCCTGCCGTCGAGGGTGACGCTGCCGGAGCGGACCGGAAGGTCCCCGGCGAGTGCGAGGGCGAGTTCCGAACGGCCGGCACCGATGAGGCCGGCCAGGCCGACGACCTCGCCGGCCCGGACGGTCAGGTCGATGTCGCGGACGTGGTCGGTGGTCAGGCCCCGGGTCTCCAGGACGACCCGGTCGGTGGCGACGTCGGCACGGGTGAACATCGCGGACAGGTCGCGGCCGACCATCTGCCGGACGAGTTCGGCCTCGCCGGTGTCGCGGGCGTCCTGGACGCCGACCAGCTCGCCGTCCCGGAGGACGGCGATCCGGTCGGCGAGCCGGAAGATCTCCTGCATCCGGTGCGAGACGTAGACGATCGCGATGCCCTGCGCGCGGAGCCGCCCGATCAGCGCGAACAGGGCGTCCACCTCCTGCTCGGACAGCGAGGAGGTGGGCTCGTCGAAGGCGATCAGCTTGGCCTCGCCGGTGAGCGCGCGCAGGATCTCGACCAACTGCCGCTGGGCGGGGGTGAGTCGGGAGCCGAGCAGGTCGGGGTCGAGCACCCCGGCGAAGCCGAGCCGCTCCAGGTCGGCGGTGATCCGGCGGCGCAGCTCGGCCCGGTCGAGCCGGCGGCCCCGGCCGGTGGGGAGGGCGCCGGCGTAGACGTTCTCGGCGACCGAGACGTGCGGGACGATCTCGGGTTCCTGCGGGACGATCCGGATGCCGAGCGCGCGGGCCTGGGCCGGGGAGCGCAGGTCGACGGGGCGGCCGTCGAGCAGGACGCGGCCCTCGGTGGGCTGGTGGTCGCCGGTGAGGATCTTCAGCAGGGTGGACTTGCCGGCGCCGTTCTCGCCCATCAGCGCGGTGACCGCGCCGCGGGGGAAGTCGAGGGTGATTCCGCCGAGGGCCCGGACGGCGCCGAAGGTCTTGGTCACGGCCGCGACGCCGGTGACTCCGGCCGCTTCCGCGGCGGCCGGAGCGGCGGGGCCCGGTACCGGGGGCCCGGATGCCGAGGACCCGGACAGCGAGGACCCGGACAGCGGGGTGCCGGTTGCCGAGGTCCCCGGTACCGAGGGCTCCCGCCGGGAGGAGGTCGGGTCACCCACAGGTGACGCCCGCGCTCTGCCAGCCGGCCGCGTCGACCATGGTGGTGGGGGCGAACTGCTCGGCCGGCAGGTCCTTGCCGTTCCTGAGCTTGTCGACCATGCTCTGGACCGCGAGCGCGCCGACCTCCTTGCCGTTGATGAACAGCGCGGCCTTCATCCCGGTCGGCTTGCCGCCGCTCCAGTCCTTGCAGGCGAGGTAGGCGCCGAGGCCGATGCCGATCACGTTGTCGGCGCCGATACCGGCGTTCTGGAGCGCGGTGACGCCGCCGTGCACGTTCTCGTCGTTGCAGCCCCACACCACCCAGTGCTTGACGCCGGCGTTGGCGGTGATGGTCGCGGCGACCTTGTCCTGAGCACCGGTGGGGGTGTTGTCGGTGGCGACGTCGATGTTCTGGACGCCGGGGACGGCCGCGTCGAAGGCCTGCTTCGCGCCCTTGACCCGGTCCCCGCAGACGGTGACGTCCTGCTTCCAGGCGGAGACGATCCGGGTGTCGGCGGCCGTCCAGCCGGCCTTGGTGTACTCCTCGGCGGCGCGCTTGCCGACCTCGGCGCCCATCTGCGCCCCGCTGAAGCCGACCCGCGGCACCAGATCGGCCTTGGCGCAGGCGGCGGGGTCCGGACCGGTGGCGCAGACCTGGTCGTCGGAGGTGAGCAGGGCGATCTTCGCGTCCCTGGCGGTCTGCACGACCTGCGGCCCGACGGCCGGGTCCGGGACCACGACGATGATGCCGTTGGTCTTCTGGGCGATGGCGGCCTGGACCTCGCTGACCGTCTTGTTGGCGTCGTTGCCGAGGTTCACCACCTTGAGGTCGACGCCGAGTTCGGCAGCCTTCGCCTTCGCCCCGGCGGCCTCGCCGATGAAGTACTCCTGGTCCCCCTGCTTCTGCAGGTAGGTGATCGAGATCTTCCCGCTGACCGGAGCCACCGAGGCGTTGGCGCCGGTGGTCTCCTGACCGTCGGAACAGGCCGTGACCAGGCCGAGGGACAACAGGAGGGAACCTGCCGCGGCGACGCGGCGGTTGGTGCTTCGGATCATGGAGGGGACCGCTCCTCATCAGCAGAATCAAACAGATTCAAACGCGATGTGAAATATCACACCCCGCTCTGACGAGCCGTCAAGTAGCGTTCGCCGCCGAGATCAAGTCGTGACACGCCATATGGGACAAGTAATGACAACGGCCTCCGGGGTTCGCACGCCCTCTTGAGCGGCGGGTTCTGTCGTGTCTATGCTGCGTTGCTTTCTGTTCGAAAAAGAGACAGAAAGCATCACGGCGACTCCCCTGCCGCACCTCAGTGCCACCTCCGCGCACTCCCCACCCACCCCCACTCGCGCCCTGGAGCGCCCATGCGCAGAACCGCGCCGCACCTCCCCCACGCCCTCCCCCGCCCTCTGGCCCGCACCCTGGCCCGAGCGGTGCCCCGCACCCTGCTCGCACTGGCCCTCGCCTCCGCCGGACTCGGCACGCTCGCCCTCGGCCCCTCGGCAACCCCCGCCGCCGCCGTCGAGAACGGACAGGCCCTCACCCCGCCCATGGGCTGGAACTCCTGGAACACCCTCGGCACCGCCGTCACCCAGGAGCAGGTCCTCCAGACCATCGACTTCATGGCCTCCCGCGGTCTGGTCGCGGCCGGCTACAACACCGTCACCATCGACGACGGGTGGTCACTGGGCCACCGCGACGGCCAGAGCGCGGACTTCGCGAAGACCGCCGAGGGCGCCATGCAGCTGTACGACGCCAACCGCAACCCGGTCAGCGGCACCGACGGAACCGGCTTCGACCTCACCAGCGGCCACCTGGTGCCCGACCCGGCGCGGTTCCCGGCCCACACCGTCAACGGCCGGACCCTCAACGGCATCGAGTACCTCTCCTGGTACGCGCACAGCAAGGGCATGAAGTTCGGCCTCTACGCCACCACCACCTACACCACCTGCCAGGGCCGCCCCGGCAGCCTGGGGCACGAGACCACCGACGCCACCGACTTCGTCTCCTGGGGCGTCGACTACGTCAAGTACGACGACTGCCCCTACGGGCCGAGGATCGTCGGCCCCGACGGCCACGACTACTACACCCAGGGCATCGGCCGCGAGCTCACCCGGTCCGTCTACGCCCGGGTGCAGGACTTCCGCCGGGCGCTGGACGCCGCCTCGGCGGCGCAGAACCGGCCCAAGGTCACGCTCAGCGTGTCCGCCCAGCCGGTGCACTCCGGCGTGCCCTACCTGCTGGCCGCCGACGACCCGGCCCGCACCGACCCGGTGGTGGTCGCCGCCGGCACCCCCGAGCGCGAGGCACCCGGCTACGCGCCGACCGGAAAGTGGTGCGGCCAGGTCGCCAACCTGTGCCGGATCGGCGGCGACCGGGGCCCGGACCTGGACGGCGTGCTGTACAACGGCCAGCTGCGGACGGCGCTCGAGTACCCGGCCAACGTCCGCCCCGGCAGCTGGAACGACATGGACATGATGTTCGCGGGGTGGCTGAACCCCTACGGCATCTACGGGACCACCGACACCTGCGTCTGCCACAAGCCGATGACCGACGACGAGTCGCGCGCCGAGATGTCGATCCTCGCCATGATGGCCTCCCCGCTCATCAGCGGCGCCGACCTGCGCACCGCCGCCGACTCCCGGCACAGCTACCAGGGGTACACCTGGTCCACCGGCATCAGCGACTCCGCCCTCGCGGTCTACAAGAACGCCGACGTCATCGCGGTGGACCAGGACCGTCTCGCCGAGCCGGCCACCCTCGTCGGCCGCGCGCCGAACAACGCCACCGATCCGATCGTCCTGAAGCGCCAACTGGCCGACGGTGACACCGCGGTGCTGCTGATCAACCAGGACCCGTCCGGCTGGCGCTACGTCACGCCCACCCTCGCCGACCTCGGACTGACCGGCCCCGGCTACACCGCCAAGGACCTCTGGACCGGCGCCACCGGCACCTTCACCAGCACCGTCGGCGGCTGGGTCCCGGCCCACGGCGTCACCATGTACCGCCTCAGGGCCCTGCCCACCACCGTCCCGGCGGCGGTCGTCGGCGACGGCCGCTACCACGGCATCAGCGCCGGCGGCACCGGCGGACAGGTGCTGGAGATCCGCGGCATGTGCTCCGCGCCCGACGGGTCGACCACCGACATCAACACGTGGTGGGACTGGCACACCTCGGAGCAGTGGAAGTTCACCCCGAACCCCGACGGCACCGTCCGGATCACCGACAACTGCGACACCCCCACCCAGACCCACGGCACCCTGACCGGCGGCGGCGGCAACGGCTCGCCCGCCTGGGTGCTCAACCGCTGGGACCCCAACAGCCCGAACCAGAAGTGGCGGGTCACCCAGAACGCCGCCACCGGCGCGCTGACCATCACCAACGTCGCCAGCGGACTCGCCCTGGACGCCCCGCGGTCCGCCCCGACGTCCTCCGTGGAACTCAATCCGCCGAACCCGGCCGCGGCCGGCCAGGCCTGGACGCCGCTGAACTGAGCGGACCGCTCCGCCACCCTGGACGCCCCGCCCCCACCAGCCGGTCCGACCGGTCTGCCGCCCGGCTCCCCCGCCAGGCCGGCCGGTCCGTTTTCCCCGCCCAACTCCGATCCCCCGATGGAGGATTCGTGCGAACCCCCGACGCCCGACCGGCGCGCCGTGCCGCGTCCGCGCTCACCGCACTAGCCCTGTTCGCCGGCGGCGGCGCCGTGACGGTCGGGCTCCAGCTCGCCACCGCACCGTCGGCAGCGGCGCTCGACAACGGCCTCAACCTGACGCCGCAGATGGGCTTCAACAACTGGAACTCCACCTACTGCGGCGCCCAGTTCAACGAGGCGATGATCAAGGGCATCGCCGACATCTTCGTCTCCAAGGGCCTCAAGGCGGCCGGTTACCAGTACGTCAACCTCGACGACTGCTGGGCCCTGCCCCAGCGCGACGCGAGCGGCAACCTGGTGGCCGACCCGGTCCGCTTCCCGCACGGCATCAAGGCCCTCGCCGACTACGTGCACGGCAAGGGCCTGAAGTTCGGCATCTACTCCAGCGCCGGCGACCACACCTGCGACGTCAAGGGCTTCCCGGGCGGGCTCGGCCACGAGCAGCAGGACGCAGACCTGTGGGCGTCCTGGGGCGTCGACTACCTCAAGTACGACAACTGCAACAACAAGGGCGTCGACGCGCGGACCCGGTACAAGGCGATGGGCGACGCGCTGAAGAAGACCGGCCGCTCGATCCTCTACAGCATCTGCGAGTGGGGCAGCACCGGGCCGTGGAACTGGGCGCAGCCGGTCGGCAACTCCTGGCGCACCACCGGTGACATCAGCGACAACTGGCAGAGCATGATCTCCATCGCGCAGGCCAACCAGGGCCTGGCGAACTACGCCAAGCCCGGGGCGTTCAACGACCCGGACATGCTGGAGGTCGGCAACGGCGGCATGACCGGCACCGAGTACCGGACCCACTTCAGCCTCTGGGCGCAGATGGCGGCCCCGCTGATGATCGGCACCGACCTGCGGACCGCCGAGCCGGAGACCCTGGAGATCCTCACCAACACCGATGTGATCGCGGTGGACCAGGACCCGCTGGGCAAGCAGGGCGCCGTGGTCTCCCGGGAGAACGGGCTGGTGGTGATGAGCAAGCCGCTGGCGGACGGCAGCCGTTCGGTCACCCTCACCAACGAGGGTTCCTACGACGCCACCATCAGCACCACCGCGCAGGCGGTCGGGATCGGCGGTGCCGAGTCCTACAAGGTCAAGGACCTGTGGTCGAAGAAGAGCAGCACCGGCGACGGCACGATCAGCGCGGTCGTGCCCGGCCACGGCACGGCGATGTTCCGGGTCACCCCGAGCTCTCCGGTCTCCCCGCCCTCGGGCGTGACCCGGCTGAGCGATCTGCCGTTCACCGCCGTGTCCAACTTCTGGGGCCCGGTGGAGCGCGACCGCAGCAACGGCGACCACGTGGCCGGCGACGGCGGCACGATCACCATCCGCGGCGCCCAGTTCGCCAACGGCCTCGGGGTGCACGCCCCCAGTGAGATCGGCTTCCACCTCGGCGGGACCTGCCGCAACCTGGTCACCGACGTGGGCATCGACGACGACGCCTACGGCAACGGCTCGGTGGTGTTCCAGGTCTTCAAGGACGGGGTGAAGGCCGCCGACAGCGGACCGGTCACCGGCCAGGACCAGGCCCGACGGCTGACCGCCGACCTCACCGGCGCGCAGGAACTGAAGCTGGTCGTCACCGACGGCGGCGACGGCACTTCCTGGGACCACGCCGACTGGGCGAACGTCCGCGTCGCCTGCGGCGACGGCCCGGCCGCCGGGACGTACCAGGTCTCCGACCTCAACTGGTCGGCCGCGGGCAACAGCTGGGGCCCGGTCGAGCGCGACATGAGCAACGGCGACAACCAGGCTCGGGACGGCGGCACCATCACCATCGGCAGCACCACCTACGCCAAGGGCCTGGGCGTCAACGCCTTCAGCGAGATCGTCTACTACCTGGGCGGCGCCTGCTCCTCGATCAGCACCGATGTCGGGATCGACGCGGAGGCCCAGGGCCGCGGTTCGGTCTCCTTCGAGATCTACGCCGACGACACCAAGGTCGCCGACAGCGGGCGGGTCACCTCCGCGTCCGGCGTCAAGCACCTGACGGCGGCACTGGCCGGGGCCAACGAGCTGCGGCTCGTGGTGACGGACGGCGGCGACGGCACCAACAGCGACCACGCCGACTGGGCCGCTCCGGTGCTCACCTGCTGATGCCCGTCCGTCGGTCCCGTCCGTGATGTGACGTTCCGTCGGTCGGTCGCCCGACCGACCGATTCCCCGGCCGGCTGCGAACGCGGTCGGCCGGGGGCACGGCCGGGGCGGGCGCGGTCGGCCGGGGCGCGGACACGGCCGAGGCGGGCGCGGTGCCGGAACCCCGGCGCCGCGCCCGTCCGGCGTCCTCAGACCCTGGTCACGTCGCGGGTCCCGGTGCCGGGCCGGACGACGTAGATCCCGGACCCGGGCAGTGTCTCCCGGGAGTCCGCCCGGAGCTGGTCGACGCTGACGGCGGCGGGCCACCGGGTGCGCAGCTCGGACCAGCGGACCCCGGCGAGGTCGACCCCGGCGAGGTCGACCGAGGTGAGGTCCGCGGTGGTGAAGTCGTCCAGCACCTCGGCCAGGAACTCCAGGTCCAGGGTCTCCGGTTCGCCGAGTTCGAGCAGTTCGCCGACCTGCTCGACCAGTACCCGGGACAGGTACTGCACCTCCCGGACCGCTCGGGTGAGGTCCCCGCCGGCCACCGCGTACATGAACACCTCGCAGGCCCGCAGGAACTCGGCGATCGCCGGGTGGTCCGCCGTCCGCACCCGGTGGTCGATCGTGGTCACCATCTCCCGCACCAGGAGCTGCCCGACCCGGCGTGCCCGGTCGATCTCCGGGTAGTGGGGTTCGAGCAGCGCCACGATCTCGTGGGCGCGGTCCCGCAGGTCCCAGGCGAGGGCGGCCCGCCGGTCGAGCTCCTGCGCGATGCCCCGGGCGACCCCCTGGGCGGCGAACACCGCCCGCTGCAGCGGCATCCCGTGGTACCGGCCGAATCCCAGGCCGTAGGTGAGGTCCTGGGCCAGCACCACGGTTCGGATCAGCAGGTCCGCGAGGATGGCCGAGGTGACCAGCGGGTGCCCGCGCAGCACCAGGCGCTGTTCCGGGCCGATCAGCTCGAACCGCTGGTGCATCAGGCCGACGTCGTAGAGGGGGGCGGCGGCTTCCTCGAACTCCGTCCGGGCCGTGCCGCGGGACAGCACGGACACCAGCCCGGCCTCGATGTCGAGCACGGCGTCCAGGCCCTCCGCCAGCTCCTTGTGACGGGCGCACAGCATCACCTCGCGCAGCCCGGCCGCCACGTCCAGATGGGCGTCGAGCCCGTGCAGGAAGGATTTCCGCAGTGCCGCCATCCGGTCCGAGACATCACGGGTGCGGCGCTCGGGAGAACCGCGCTCGGCCATCATTCCCCCTCTCGATCGGTCATTCTGCTGGAGACGGCCAGCCGCGCCTTGAACAGGCTGGCGCGGACCGCGGCGGGGCGCATGCCCAGTTCGGCGGCGATCTCCGTCGGCGTGTAGCCGTCCAGCGTCCAGGCCAGGACCTGGCGCTGACGGGCCGGCAGGCCGCCCAGCAGCCGCAGGATCTCCTGCTCGCCCTCCCACTCGGCGGCGTGCCCCGGGGCCGGCAGCAACGAGGTCGGTTCGAGGGCGAGTTCCTCGATGCTGTCCTCGACCTGGCTGAAGGCGCGCACGAGTTCGCGGGACGCGACTCTCCGGCACCAGGCCTCCGGGGACTGGATCCGGTCCCACCGCTCGTACGCCTTGACCATGGTGTCCTGGGCCAGGTCCGCGGCCAGCGCGGCCGGGGCTCCCTGCCACATCAGGAACGCCACCAGCCGGCGGAGGCAGGTGCGGTAGAAGTACGCGAACTCGCCGTGCCGGGTTCCGGTACCGCTGCCGTCGGCTGGGGCCGGAAGGTGGCCGAGGGACGCCGCCGACGCGGCCTCCCCCTCCGGGCCGGTCTCACTCATGCGCGCCGCGACCCCGATCCTCGTGCGGCTCCGGCCGCACCGGCCGCTGCTGTCCGTCGTCCTCGGACCGGCGCGCGCGGACCGCGAGGACGACCACGACCGGGGGCGGCTGGGGCCGGTCCCGCCGGCGCGGCCGTAACTGCCCCACCAGGGTGACCAGGGCGCCCACCAACCCCAGTACACCCGCCACCACCGAGCCCGTCACGGGATCCACCAGCGCTCCTGTCGTCGTTGCCACACTTCCACGACCAGGAGGGCCACCGGGGCGCCCGCGTTAACCGGTCCGGGGATTCTGTTACAGAGCGCCCGGAGCGGGCGGGACCCCCGTGCCGGTGCGGCACGGGGGTCCCGGGGGACTTCGCGGTGGGCGGCGACGGCGGGCCTCCGCGGTGGACGGTGGTGTCACCGGCGGTGGCCGGCGGCCGTGGCGTCACCGGCAGTGGTCACCGGCCGTGGCGTCACCGGGTCATGTAGACGCTGTCCATGAAGTCGACGATCTGCTGGTCCGTCAGCCGCTGGCCCTCGCGGTGGCCCATCGCGAGGTCGGCCTCGCTGATCATGCCGACCAGCCGGTCGCCGTCGATGACCGGGATGCGGCGGATCTGGTGCTGCTCCATCTTGTGCAGCACCGCGTCCATGCTGTCGTCCGCGTGGACGCAGTGCAGGTGGCCGGCCAGCTCCATGGCCTTCATCGCCGCCGGGTCCCGCCCCTCGGCGATGCACCGGACGATGATGTCGCGGTCGGTGATGATGCCCTTGAGCTTCTGGTCCGCGCCGCAGATCGGGAGGGCGCCGACGTTCATGTCGCGCATCATCCTGGCGGCATCGGCGAGGCTCTGGTCGGCGGCGACGCACTGGGCGCCGGCGTGCATGATGTCTCGGGCAGTAGTCACGGGGACTCCTCCTCAGGCGTCTCCCCCGAGCACCGGGTGTTCCGGTGCGCCCACCCTACGCACGGGTGCCGGGGGTCCGCGAGCGCATCCGGGGCGGCCGTTGCCGAGTGTGGCCGGGAGGCCGTCACCGGGCACGGCGGGGAGGCGGTCGCCGGGCACGGCAGGGCGGCGGTCGCCGGGCGTCGCCGGGGCTCCGGCGGGACGATACTGGGGGCGTGACGGAGGAGTTCACCGGAGCGCCCGGTCCGGTACGGGCGGCGGACCGGACAGCGGTGACAGCCGCCCCCGACCCGGTCGACGAGGCGGTCCGGGCACGGCCCGCGACCGCTCTGCGCCCCTATGTGGCCTGGTACTCGGGCTACCGCCAACGGGGTCTGCCGCCCGCCCTGCACCGGGGCCTGCCGTCCCCGTACCTGACCTTCATCGTGACCCTGGACGAACCGCTCACCATGGCGGGCCACCCCGACCCGGCACAGCCGCCCGGCAGCTTCGCCACCCTGCTCGGCGGGCTGCACACGGCCCCGGCGCTGATCAGCCACGACGGCCGGCAGTCCGGCATCCAGGTCGCCGTCCACCCGCTGGCGGCGCGGGCACTGTTCGGGCTGCCGGCCGGGGAGCTCGCCGAGCTGGACGTCCCTGCGGAGGCGGTGCTCGGCGCGGTCGCCGAGCGGCTCCAGGAGGCCGTGCGGGAGGCCCGGACCTGGCCGGAGCGGTTCGCGGCGCTCGACGGCGCGCTGCTGCGTCTCGCGCACCCCTCCGGCCGGGTGCAGCCCGAGGTGCTGCGCGCCTGGGACGCGCTGCGGCGCAGCGGTGGGGCGCTGCCGGTGGCCGCGCTCGCCCAGGAGACCGGCTGGAGCGGCCGCCATCTGCTGGACCGGTTCCGCCGCGAGACCGGGCTCACTCCGAAGGCCGCCGCGCGGGTGATCCGGTTCGACCGGGCCCGGCGGCTGTTGGCCGCGCCCGGTCCGGCGCCACGGCTGGCGGAGCTCGCGGTGCGCTGCGGGTACTTCGACCAGGCTCATCTGGCCCGGGAGTTCCGTGCGCTCGCGGGGTGCGCGCCGACGGTCTGGCTCGCCGAGGAGGGGCCGGACGCGGCGAGGTTCCGAAACGTCCAAGGCGGGGCGGCCGGGCCCGGGCCAGAGTGGGAGGCATGACGGCGGACCGGCCCCATCCGGGCGGGTCGCCCCGAACCGAGGAGGTACCGGCCATGGACACCGACGGCGCGAACAGCGGTGGCACCGGCGCGGGGACGGCACCCGCCCCGCAGGTCTGGCCCAGTCTGCGGGCCCGCGACGCCCGGGCCCTGATCCGCTTCCTGGTGGAGGCCTTCGGCTTCGAGGAGGTCGTCGCCTACGGCGAGGGCGAGTTCGTGGCCCATGCCGAACTGGCGTGGCCGGAGGGCGGCGGGATCATGCTGGGCTCCGACCGGCCGGCTCCCGAGGACGGCGAGCCCTGGCCCGGCGGCCCCGGGACCTTCTCCGCCTACGTGGTCACGGCGGACCCGGACGCCCTGCACACGCGGGCGGCCGCCGCCGGGGCCCGGATCACCACCGCGCCGTACGACACCGACTACGGCTCGCGCGACTTCGCCGCCGCCGACCCGGAGGGCAACCACTGGTACTTCGGCAGCTACCCGGGTGCTCCGCGCCCCTCGGCGGGCTGAGCGGTGCGGTCAGCCGACCGGCCGGCGCAGGCCGACGGCGGGGCGGGCGCGGCGCAGGCCGACGGCGGGGCGGGCCCGGTTCCCGCCGGCGACGACCGGCCCGCCCCGGTCCCCGCCGGCGACGCGGCGGCCGTCGGCGACGCGGCGGCCGTCCAGCGGCTGCGGGCCGTCTGCCTGGCCCTGCCGGAGGTGGACGAGCGGGTCAGCCACGGCGAGCCGACCTGGTTCGCCGGCCCCGGCCGCCGGGCGCGGGTGTTCGTGATGCTCGCCGACCACCACCACGACGACCGGCTGGCGTTCTGGTGCCCGGCGGCCGCCGGCGCGCAGGAGTTCCTGGTCGCCGAGGAGCCGGAGCTGTTCTTCCGCCCGCCGTACGTCGGCCACCGGGGCTGGGTGGGCGTCCGTCTCGACGTCCCCCCGGTGGACTGGGAGCGGGTCGAGGACCTGGTCGCGGACGCGCACGCCCTGGTGACCGGCCGGGGCGCCGGGCCGCGGCCCCGATCCGTCGACGCCCCGCCGTCTTGACAGAATTTTTAGGTCAGGTGACCTAGTTTTTGCGTATGACCACTTCGAACAACACCCCGGCCCCCGGCACCGACAGCCCGGACCTCCTCACGCTCGACCCCCACGGACCGGTCCTCCTGGTCGGCGGCTACGGGACGGTCGGCGGCGAACTCGCCCGGATGGTCGCGGCCGAGCGCCCCGTCCTGCTCACCGGCCGGTCGGAGGAGCGCGGCGCGGCCCTCGTCCGCGAGCTCGGCGGCGCCCCGCACGCCGCCGTCCGCCGCTGGGACCTCGCCGACCCCGCCCCCTTCACCGCGGCGGTGAGCGCCGTCGTCGGCGTCGTCAACGACCCCGACGACCGGGTGCTCCGGGCGGCCGCCCGCGCCGGTGTCCCGTACGTGGACGTCACCCGCTGGACCGTCCGGCTCCAGCGCGCCGCCACCGTCGCCGCCCTGCTGCGCCCCACCGCGCCGGTGCTGCTCTCCTCGGCCTGGATGGGCGGCGTGGTCGGTCTCGTCGCGGCCGCGCTGGCCGAACGCCTCGGCGGGGCGGACCGGGTCGAGACCTCGATCCGCTGGGACCTCGCCGACCGGGCCGGCGCGGACTCCGTCGAGTTCATGGACCGGCTCGGGCTGGACTACGAGGTGATCAGCGCGGGCCGACGCCGTACCGTCGCCCCGCTGACCGAGGCGCGCACCGTCCGGATCGGCGACCACCCCACCCGGGTCGCCCGGATCGACACGCCCGAACAGTTCACCCTGCCGCTCACCCTCGGCACCACCACGGCCACCACCCGGATCGGCTTCAGCTCCGACCTCAGCACCCGGGCCCTGCTGGCCGCCAAGCACACCGGCTTCTTCCGCTGGGGCCGTGGCGACCGCTGGCAGTCCGCCCGCCGCGCCCTGCTGTACTCCCCCGGCGAGGGCGGCACCGCGCTGCTGCGCATCGACGTCCGGCACGCCGGCCGCACCCTCGGCGCGGTCGTCGAGGACCGCGCCGGCCAGGCCCACCTCACCGCCGTCGGCGGCCTGCTCGCCCTCCGCCGCGTCCTCGGCTCGGACGGCGCGGCGGCGGCACCGGCCGGCGTCTCCTTCCCCGAGCAGACACCGCACCCGGCCCGGGTGGTGGCCGACCTCGCCGCCCTGGGGGTCGCGGTCGACATCAGCCCCGCGCCCGGCTTGGATGCTGCTGCATGAGCACCGCACCCGACCCGGCCCCCGACCCGACGGCGGACGACGCTCCGTCGCCGCCCTCCGACCCGTCGCCTTCCCCCGGGGGCGCCCGGGCGGAGGGCCCCGGGAAAAACTCGCCCGCCGCCCCGCCCGCCGCCCCGTCGGCCGGCCCGGCCCGCGGGCGGCGGCGGACGACCGCCCCCGCCGCCGACGGCGACAGCCGCACCCCGGCCCGGGGGCGGAAGGGCGCGGAGCGCCGGGAGGCCCTGCTCGACGCGGCCGAGGAGGTGCTGGTCGCCGAGGGCGGACCGGAGTGGACGATGCGGGCCGTCGCCGCGGCGGCGGGCGTCCGGCTGGGCCACCTCCAGTACTACTTCCCCACCCACGCGGACCTGGTGGCCGCCGTCCTGGAGCGGGTGCTGCGGCGTTCGGCGGAGCGGCTGGCCCCCCTGCTCTCCACCGACCCCGACGCCCCGGAAGCGCCCACCGGGGTGGTGACCACCCTGCTGGCCGAGCAGGAGGACGCCCGGCTGATGCGGCTGTTCGTCGAGGTGTGGGCCCTGGCCGCCCGGGACACGACCGTGGCGGCGGCGGTACGCGGGTTCTACGACGACTACCGGACCCAGGTGACCGCCTTCCTCGCCCGCCGCCACCCCCACCTCCCGGAGGAGGAACGCCGGGCCCGCGCCGGGGTGTTCATCATGCTGATCGAGGGCGCCTCGCTGTTCCGCTCCGACGTGGCGGGCGCACCCGACCCCACCACCGACACCACCCTGGTCCGCACCGCGCTCACCCTGCTCGGGCCCTGACCTTCCCGGACTCGGAGGGCAAATCCGATTCTCGTCGTCCGCGCTCGGAAGGATGCCCCTGTGCCACTGGTTCTTCGGCAGAATCGGGCGAGTGGCGAACCATATCGAGGGCGGAGAGTTCCACGGTCCGGTGGTGCAGGTCGGAACGGTGGGCGAGCTGCACATGTACACCAGTGGTGCACATGGCGTCGGACAACCGGTTGCCGAGTCCGAACCATCCCCCGCCGACGATGAGTTCGCTCGCCGCATCGACCTCGATCGCAAGGCTCTGGCTACGGCGCGCAGCGTCCGGCGGCGTGCCGGCGCCGACGGGCTGGAGACTCCATGGCTGCACACTCCGCTCAGCGATGTCCTCGAGGAGTTGACCTCCCCCGGGACGGGCGCGGCTCGCATCCGGTTGGCGGCCGATGAGCTGCGGCGCTGGGTCGACTGGGATCCGTCTGCCGAAGGATTTCGACAGCCGGCGGCCGAGCGGGTCGAATCGGCCCTCGCGGTGTGGCGTGGCCAAGGGGGTGAGCGCGCGGAATGCCTTCGGAGGATCGAGGATCTCGCCACCGTGCTCGAAGGCGTGCCGCCCGAGTCCGCGAGGGGCGACGGCAGCACCATCACGCCGGTTCTGGAACGGGCGGCCTCGGTGGCGGAAGCCATGGGAGCCGTGATCCGTGAGCTGTGCGCGGCCTTCGAAGCGTCAGAACCGCGTGACGGTTTGCCTGCCGAGCACATTTCTGCCGAGCGAAGGCTGTTCTCCGCACTGCAGGAACTGCACGCGTGCCAGCGCCGGCTGGCTGCGGTCGCCGTCGACGCCTGCCTGCTCGCCCGAGCGTCCGGTGCTCTGCTGGTTGCCGGAGGGTGGGGCACCGGCAAGTCCTACGGGCTCGGGGCCTGGGCGGAGGCCCGGGTTGTTGCCGGGGCTCCGGTGGCGTTCGTCAGTGGTGGCGAACTCGGTGGCGAGCACTGGGAGAAGGAGATCGCCGACGCGGCCGTGCCGGGCGGTCGGGTCGGTTCTGTCCGGAAACTGTTGGCGGTGCTCCAGGCGCAGGCACGTGCCAGTCGAAGGCACGCCACGCTGGTGATCGACGCCCTCAATGACGTTGCAGCTCTGCGCGGTCGTGAGCTGGACGGGTTCGCGTCCCTGACGGCATTGCTGAGGGAGTTCCCCGAGGTCCTGCTCGTTGCATCCACCCGCCTGGACCGGCGCAGGTCACGGGACGAAGGTACGGTCGGGGGGTGCTACGGGATCCACTGGGCGAGCGGTGTGGCGGACCCGGTGAAGGCATGGGAGGTCCTGCGGGATGTCTACCAGGTGCCCGCGCTGGTTCTTCCACCCGATGTCGCCGAACTCCGCCGCCCGTTGATGCTCACCGTGCTCGCCTGGTGCCTGTATCGCGAGCGTGGCGCAGTGGAGGACGATGCACCCGTGCCGGTGCCCAGCGTCGGCGACCTCTTCGAGCGGTGGCTGAAGGCTCTCGACAGGGACTACTTCGAGTACCTTCACGGTCGACCGTCCGCCGCTGACCATCCTTTGGTGAGCCGGGCCTGTGCACTCCTCGGCGAGCGCCTGGGCCTGCAGGACTCGCTCGACCACGGCTCGGCCTGTGCCGCTCTGAGCAGTGCGCCTGAACTGGGAGAGCCCGTACAGCTCCTGGAATGGCTCTTCCAGGCCGGCGTGCTGGCGTCGGACCCGCAGAACCAGCGGATCGGATTCGCTGTGCAGAGGTTTGCCGAGCACGTCCGGGCCGGCAATCTGATGAACGAGACCGGGCGCCGCCGCCATCTGGCTTCGCTGGTGAAAGACCTGTCCGGCCCTGACGAGACCGCCGATCGGGCTTACCGACTGCTGTCCGCCCTGGCCGGAGTGGTGCCCTACACCCACCCGGAGAAGGAACTTCCGCATTTCCTGCCGAAGCGGTTGCCGTCGGCAGTCGTCATGGCTGTTCTGGATTCTCTCGAAGGCAGGAACTGCAGTCGGGTCACCGGTCAATCGCTCCGTTTCCTGAAGCGTTGTGCTTCCGACCCCGAGCTGGCACCGTGGGTCTGGTACACCGTGCTGGCGAACTCGGCCTGCCGGGGACATCGAGCCGGCGCCGCCTTCCTCCACCGTGAGCTTCACGGGCTGGGGAAGCGCCGGTTGGCAAGCCGCTTCATCGTCCCGATGCTGCATCTCCTGGAAGATCGCGACGGAATGGCGATGGTCCAGAAATTCATTCGCTGGGCAGCCGGCGGGGCCGCCGAGATTCGGAAGAACGCCACGGATGTCACCAGAGTACTGCTGTGGCTTGCGACAGTTCCGAGCCCGCCACTGCGCGCCCAGTGCGTGCGCGCGGTGGCACAGATCTGGCGGGACGTTCCCGGAGCGGCGATCGAACAGGTGGAGATCTTCGGGAAGCACCACGATTCCTACGTGGCCGAGGCGACTTGGTTGGCCGCCTACGGTGCGCTGCTGCTGGGAGGCGAGGCGGTTCCAGTGGAGCAGTGGAACGCCGTCATGAGGCGTGACCGGTTCAGGGCACACCGAGGCATCCAACAGACGATCTCCAGCCTGGGAACACTGCTCGGACCGTCGTCCGCCATGCCGCGCGAGGAGCCGAGGGTCGGACTGCCATGGGCTCCTCCACTGCCGGTCTCCCGGCGGACGTCGGAGCGGTGCAAGAGCTACTTCGGGTCGATGGTGGAGAACACCGACAGTCATCCGGGCCGCTATCGGTGGCTGGTCCGGCGGTCCCGGGCTTTGAAGCCGAGGCGGCTCGAGGTGAAGATGCGAGGCCGGAGGGGCTATCGCCTCGGGGAGTGGCCTGCCTACGCCCAGCAGCAGAAGGTCCTCGAGACCGTCCTGGAGGAATGGCACGGCTCGACCTCGTCCGGTCCGGGCGGGGTGCGCGCCTGGTCCGAACTCTCAGTGCTGGACCGACGTCACGGGATCGACCCGACCGTCCCACCGGGATGGCCGACATCCTCGGCCCACCTGAGTCGGCGATCCGACTCCTGGTGGTGCGCCCCGGTGGGCGACGGTGACATCGCCGCCGTGCTGAGGGACATGCAGCCGTCCCGGTTCACGACGGTGCAGGACCCCGATGGGGTGGCCTGGTGCGTGCTGCGCGCCGAATACAACCTTGACCGGCCTGACGACACGGCAGCAGAAGACCGACTTCCGGTTCTCGTCACCGACCCGTACACCGTCCTGCGACTGGACGGGGACCGGTCGTCGGCGCCGGCCAGACCAGGCGCCGACCAGAAGTTCGTCCACGTGGAGGTGGAGACGGTCCTTGTTCGGAGGGGCACGCGGGAAGGCACCGTCGCGACCGTGTCGGGTTCGGGGGCGTCACCACGGCTGAGCGAGCGCTGGCCGCTTCAGATGTACCTGGCGGAGTACTACCGGCGGCCAGCAGCCACCACCGGACCCTCGTCCGGTGGTGAAGGCACGTCCCCCAGCACGGCGGAATACGAAGACACCTTCCTCGTACGACTGTCGGACGGTGTCAAGGGCAAGCCGGACAACCGGGCGGTTCCATCGCGGACGCTGGCCGACCTGTTGGACCTCGACTGGAGCGGTCGACACCTCGACTTCCATCTTCCCGGGGAAAATCGGCCGGTCCTCCACGACCCGGGCATCGACCGCCACGGACCGCCGGCCTTGCTGCTTGCGACCGCTGCCCTGGACGCCCTGGCCGCAAAAGGCTGGAACCTGGCTTGGAGAGTCAGGGTGACGGAAAGCTGGAGGTTCGGCTTGACGGCCTGGACCGGTGTCTGCGGATTCAACGGAGAAGATCTCGGTGGTCAGGACGAATCCGGTGAATCGACCGGCGATTGGCAGGTCGAACGTCGCGACCACTGGCGTCGGTACTGACGGTCCCGGACGGGCGAAGGCGTTCTCGAGGCTGGTCGGCCGAAGTCCGACGCCGGGGCGCGGGAGCTTTCGGGCGACGGAATCCGGAGTGACCAGAACCCCGGACCGCGGTCGGTCGGCGCATGGGAGACCCGGCGATTCCGAGAATCACGAGTTGCGGCTCGGGCAGCACAGGATCACCCTCCCGGTCTCGGTCCGCGATCCTGGAGCGGACCGAGACCGATCGTCCTGACCGGGTCGGCGGCCACCGATGGCCGCCGACCCGTCACCCCGTGCGGGTGTCAGGCCAGGTCGGTGAGGAGTTGGAGGTCCGGCGGGCCGGCCAGGAGGGTGGCGCCGGCGGCGAAGGCCTCGGTCATGTGCGGCGCGGCGAGGTGGGCGTCGAAGTCCGCCCGGCTCGCCCACTGTTCGACGACCACCCAGGACGCGGAGTCGAGCGGGTCCTGGTACGGGCGGTAGAACAGGCAGCCCGGTTCGGCGAGGGTCGGTGCGACCAGTGACAGCGCCTGGGCCCGTACCAGCTCCTCCTGCCCCGGCGCGGCCTTCAGTCTGGCGACAGCGGTGATCGGTCCACTCATGACGTCCCCCTGGGTCCGGTGATTCTCGGCGGTCACCGGTGGGCAACGCTGCCAGGGCGGCACCTGTTCCGGCCCTCCGGCCGGCGGGTCCGCCGGGACGGCTCGCGCCGCGGCCCCGGCGCGGGCAGACTGGCCGCGACGGGCCCGGTGGACCCGGGCGGCCCGGGCGGGCCGTGCCCGGGACCGGGGACGCGCGCAGCCCCGGAGGCGGCGATGCCGCAGATGACGGTCGACGGGCGCACCCTCGCGCTCTCGCACCTGGACAAGGTCTACTACCCGCGGACCGGCACCCGGAAGGGCGAGGTCCTGCGCTACTACGCCGCCGTGCACGCCGCCGTGCTGCCGCACCTGCGCGACCGTCCGGTGTCCTTCCTGCGCTGCCCGGACGGCGTGGCGGCCGAGGTCTTCGTGGCGAAGAACCCGCCGCCGGGCACGCCCGGCTGGGTGCGCACGGCGGAGGTGCCCAGCAACAGCGGCGAGCTGCGCCAGGTGGTGCTGGAGGACGGCGCCGGACTGCTGTCGGTGGTCAACCTGGGCTGTCTGGAGCTGCACGTGCCGCAGTGGCACGCCGCCGCACCCGGGCTGGCCGACCGGCTGGTGCTGGACCTCGATCCGGGCGCGGGGGCGGACGTCCTGACCTGTCGCACCGTGGCCGGGCTGCTGCGCGAGCGGCTCGCGGCGGACGGTCTGGAGGCCTGGGTGAAGACCTCCGGCGGCAAGGGCCTCCATCTGCTGGTGCCGCTGGAGCCCACTCCGAGCACCCGGGTGTCCGCCTACGCGAAGGAGCTGGCGGCCGAGCTGGAGGCGGCCCGTCCGGAGCTGGTCGTGCACACCATGGCGAAGGCTCGCCGCACCGGCCGGGTGCTCGTCGACTGGTCGCAGAACTCGGCGAAGAAGACCACGGCCGCCCCCTACACGGTGCGGGCGCGGGAGCGGCCGACGGTGTCGGCGCCGCTCTCCTGGGCGGAGCTGGAGGCGGCCGGTTCGGCGGCGGAACTGGTGTTCACGATCGCCGAGGTGCCGGAGCGGCTGGCGGCCGACGGCGATCCGCTCGGGCCGCTGCTCGACCCGGCGCGGGCCCGGCCGCTGCCCGCGGCCCCGTCGCGCCGGGGCGGCGCCGCGGGGGCCGGAGCCGGGACCTCCGCCGCCCGGCCCCGGGACGGGCGCGACCCGGTGGTCCTGACGCCTCCGGTGGAGGTGATGCGCCCGGCCGCCGTGCCCGCGGTGCCGCCGGCGGACGGCCTCGGCGGCGCCGGGGTGCTCTACGAGCTGAAGCTGGACGGCTTCCGCTGCGTGGCTTTCGCCCGCGGTCCGGACCGCCCGCCGTTCCTGCAGTCGCGCTCCGGACGGGACCTCGCCGCCGAGTTCCCGCCGATCGCCGCGGCCGTCGCCCGGCTGCCGGCCGGGCTGGTGCTGGACGCGGAGCTGGTCGCCTGGCGCGGCGGCCGGTTCGCCTTCGAGGAGCTGCTGCGGACCCGGCGCGACCGGGCCGCCGAGGACGTGGCGCTGGGGCTGGTCGCCTTCGACGTGCTGGCCCTGCCCGGCCGGGACGTCCGGTCCCTGCCGCTGGCCGACCGGCGGCGGTTGCTGCTGGCCGCGCTGGCCGAGGTGCCGCCGCCGGTCCAGCCGGTGCTGGCGACCACCGACCGGGCCGAGGCGCTGACCTGGATGGAGCAGCTCGCCGACACCGGCGTGGAGGGGCTGGTCTGCAAGGCCGCCGGTTCGTCGTACCGGCCGCGCGGGGCGGGCCGGGTCTGGGTGAAGTACCGGCGCGGCGACACCGCCGACGCCACCGTCCGCGCCGTCACCGGGCCTCCCGCCCGGCCCCGCGCGGTGGTGCTGGAGCTGGAGGACGGCCGGGTGCTGCTCTCCTCCCCGCCGCTGTCGCCGCTCCAGTCCCGGCAGGTGGCGGAGCTGGCGGCCGGGCGGCTCGGCGCGCCCGTCCACGATCCGCAGTACGGCGACGTCCGGCCGCTGGCCGTTCCGCTGCGGGCCGAGGTGACCGTCACCGGCCGACCGCCGTCGGCCCGCTTCGTCCGCCTGCGGGGCGACTGAGCCCGCCTGCGCAGTCAGTCCCCCGCAGTCAGTCCCGCGCTGTCAGTCCCGCTCCGTCTCCGCCTCCGTGTGGCGGGACGGGGCGGCCTCGTGGGCGACCGGCCACGGCGGGTGCGGGCCCCCGGCCGGCCCGGCGTGCGCGGTCCGCGCGGTCGGCGGCGGCCGGTCCGCCCCCGGTCAGTTCGACGACGGCGGACGGCGGGGCGACGCGGACCCGGGCGCGCGGGCAGTCCAGGTGGACGACCAGCTCCAGGTGGTCGACGCGGGCGACCGTCCCGATCGGGACCGGGACCGGGGCGCCCGGCACCCACGGCCTGGTGTCCACCAGCAGGTGGTCCCCGGCGTCCTGCTCGACCCGGCCGAGCGGGCCGTCCGTCGCCTCGACGTCGTAGCCGACCAGGGTGAGGTCGGCGGTGTGGTGGGAGCCCGGGCGGTACTCCCTCAGCTCGGTGGTCATCACGCCTCCGGGTGGTCCCACGGACGGCGTTCGCGCCGGCCCGGGTCGTCCCGCCCGTCACCCGGCCCCTCGGCCCGACCCTCGCCCGACCCCTCGGCCCGGTCGTCGCCCCGGTCGCGGTACGGGCCCCAGCTCCGGTGCTCACCGGGCCACGGCCCCCGGCCCCAGCGGTCCCCGCGGTCCGGCAGGCCGTCCGCCGGGTCCACCCGGTGCCGCCGGTGACGGCGCAGCACGACCGACAGCGCGGCCGCGATCACGACGCTGCCGACCCACACGGCGGCCGTGGCGATCGCCACGGCGGCCGTCGGCCTGCGCACCGCGATGCTGAGGCACAGCGCCGCCATGACCAGTGCCGTCATCAGCACGCCGGTCGGCAATCGGCGGCCGAAGCCGCGCAGCGCGCTCCGGACGCGGTGCGGCCGTTCGGCTCCCATCGTGCTCAATCGCCGGTCGAGGCGAGTGTCCCGGCTCAGATCGCACTCGATCTCGGCGAGGAGCCGCCGCTCCCGTCCGCTCAAAGCGGGTCCGTCCATCTCGGTCACCTCCGGCACGTCCGGTGACGACGACATCGGTCCGGGCGACTGCCCGGTGGGGGTGCGCTAGCCGCTCCGGCCCGCGAGGGCGAGGGAGGCGGGCGGGCGACGGTCGCCGAACGCCCGCGGACGGGCGAGCAGGCTGTCGTCCAGCACGCACAACAGGGCCGCGGCGTCGGGGTGCACCTCGGCGGCACCGGCCGCCCGCACCTCTGCGGCCGTGGCACCGGGGCCGGGACCGAGCACCGCGACACAGGGCACTCCGGCCAGCCGCGCGACCCGGACCTCGGGCGCGCTCGCGGCGACGAACACGGCGTGCGACGGCTCGCCGTCGACCAGGTCGAGGGCCACCCGGACCGGATCGCGACCCGGATCCGTCACGGTGAGTGCCGGGGTCCCGCTCGGGCCGGGGGCGGTCAGGACCACCGTCCAGCCCCGTGCCGCGCACTCGCGCAGCAGGGCGGCGGAACCGCGTGACGTGGCACGCCAACCAGCCCCGAAGAGTGCCGCCGAGACGACCGTCATGGCCCACCGTTCCCGTTCCGCACCACGCACCGGCGCGCCCTTCCAGGTTAGGCCCGCACCCCCGGGCGCGCCCGCCGTCCGCGATCACTGCGGGTGACGGCTCGCGGCTGTCCGGAATCCGTGCGGCGGTGGCGCCCGGCCGTGCCACGATCGGGCCATGATCACCCCGCTCACCGACCGCGCCGCCGCACCGGACGAGGGCCGGCCCCGGCACGACGGCTCCGGGGTGACGCGGCCCGCGCGAACCCACCCCAGGGGGCGCGCGGACCGTGGGGGCGCGCCCCCAAGCTCGGGTCGCGGCAGCCCTCGCAACCAGCGGCGGACGGTGACGGCGCCGACGCGGAGCGCATCCGTTCCATTGACAGTCCGCCGGACCGGCCCCGATCCTCGCCGGTACGGCCCGGCCACCGCGCGGGGCCGCTCGACGACCGGGGGTGGTCAGCGATGACGAACCAGTGGCCGGCACGGCGAATGCCACCGGCGGTCAGATGGGCGGTCGCGGGCGTGTGGGTGCACGCCGCACTCAGCGGGTCGGCGGGCCTCGCCCTGCTCGCCGCCCTCGGCCGGAACCAGGGCGGCGAGGTCGCGCCGGTGCGGTTCATCGCGATGGCCTCCGTCCTGGTGGGCCTGCTGCTCGGCACCTGCGCCGGCCTCGCCTCCCGCCGCGCGGGCTGGACCAGGACCACCGTGGTCGCCGTCGAGGCCCTCTCGGTGGCGACCGCCGCCCTGCTCCTGCTGACCGGCTCCATCGCCGCCCTCACCGGCATCGCCCTCGGCACCTTCGTCCTCCGCACCTTCCTCTCCCCCGACGGCCGCGCCTGGTTCAACGACCAGTAGGACCCTGCCGAGCGGACGGGGTCGGGGTCCCGCGCGGGCCGCCCCCTGCTCCCGCCCGCCGCTGACGGTCCATCAGATGCCGCCGCCCTCACCGGAACCGGCGGCGAAACCCTCGTACGGGCCGCCCCCGGACCGGGCGACGGTCTCCCGGACGGCGCGGCCACCGAGCAGACCGGCACGGGCGGCGAACTCCGGCACCAGCGGACGCAGGGCCCGGCGCCCGTGGAGCGCGACCAGGAGTCCGGTCTCCGCCGGGGCGGCCGGGACGGCGGCGGGACGAGGGTGCCGACGGCGCAGCTCGCGCAGCAGCCGGTGACCGGCAAGGGTCCGCGCCGGGCCGCACAGCACGGCGAGCGAGAGGACCGCCAGGGACAGTCCCGTCCGAAGGGCCCCCTGCGCCGCGACGGCCACGGCCGTGGCGCAGGCCGCCAGGGCCAGCAGACCGGCCAGTGTCGACCTGGCCCGACCGCATCGCAGACCGCGCCCGGCCAGTTCGGCGTTCAGCTCCTGCCGGGCCCGCCGCACCGCCGGGGCGGCTGCGGCATCGGCCACGGAGAGGTTCCGGCCGAGAACCGTCCACGCGGCCCGGTGCAGGGACGTCACGTTCCGTCCGGGGCCGGCGTGCGCCACCCTCCGCAATTGTCCGGCGCGGCCGGTGTCGATCACCTCCGCGAGGTGGAGTTCCACGACGGCCACGGTCAGCGCCGCCTTCGAACCACCCCGCACTCCCGCGACACCGACCGCCGGCAGACCGCTCGTCCGCCCCCTGACCGGCAGCCACCGCAACAGCCCCGCCACCACGAGCCCGGCCACCGCGCCCAACACACCGATCGATCCCATCACGCCCCCCGACGGACAGCGGACCCCCCGGTCCTCCTCCCGGCAGGATGGCACGGCCGGGCGACCGCTCGGCCGTCGATCCCGGGGTGTTCCCGCCCCGGGAACGACGCGAACCGGCCCGGCAGCAGTTCCTCACTGTGCCGATGGAGTTCTGACGCGCGAGCCGGACCAGGACCACCGTGCCGTCGAGGCCCGCTCGGCGGCGACCGCCGCCCTGGTCCTGCCGACCGGCTCCCTCGCCGCCCTCACCGGCATCGCCCTCGGCACCCTCCTCCTCCCCACTGTCCTCTCCCCCCGACGGCCGCGCCCGGTCCAACGACCAGTAGCGGCGTACCGGGCGGACGGGGTCGGCACCCCGCCCGCCGTTCCGTGCGGGACGGCGGGCACTAGGGTCGACCCTCCGGAGAATCAGGAGTGGGGGACCGCATTGAGTGGCACTGATCCGTCGGTCCTGACCGGCGAGGGCCTTGAGGTCTCTTCGCCCTGGTCCCGATTCACCTGGGCCCGGTACCGGTTCCTCGTCTCCGTCGAAGAGGCTCTGACAGCGGATCGGGCTCTGGCGGAAGGCCGCCAGGCCCACGACCTGAACCACCGGTCGGCCGAAGTGGCGAGGACGCGCGCAGGACGGACCTACGAACGCCTCGAGTCGAAGTTCCTGCGCCGGGATCCGGCGTACCGCCCGGCCGTCCGGCGGTACCAGGAGGCCCACCGGACGGCCTCGGCCGTGGAGCAGGATCCGGAGTCCGGCCGCGAAGAGGTCGGCCGGGCACGGGAGGCGGCCGCCAGGGAGTTCGAGCTGCTCCGCGCGCTGGCCGCCCATGTGCTGAAGAAGCAGCGTTCGGAGGGGAGCGGCCGGGACGAGGAGCTCACACGGATGGCGAACGACATGGAGGCGGCCGTCGAACGCTTCCGGAAGGCCAACCGTCGGACCGAGGAAGCGGACCGGAAGCTCCGCGCGCTGGAATCGGCTCGGACCGCGGCACAGACCACCCTGGCGGCCACCGCGAGAGACCAGGAGACGGCCCTGAGGGCGCTCACCGATCCCGCGGATCGACTGCGTGCCCGGCAGATGATGGAGGCGTCACCGCCGGACGACCGGCCCGCGCTCCAGGAGAGCGTCCTCGCGTCCACCCCGCAGGGGACTGCAGGACCGCCCCGGCAGCGGAACCACACACCAGCGCCCGTCGGCCGTCCGGAAGAGCGGATCTGCCCGGTCTGCAAGAAGGGGCTGCCGCCGGACCGGGACCGGCATCAGCGCTGCGAGAACCGCGTGGCTCACCCCGACGCGGCGCCGAGCAGCGTCCGCGTCGCCACCCCCGTCGCGGTAACGCCCAGCCCCGCAGCCACCGGTGACCCGAAGTCCAGCTACCGAGCGCTCGTGGAGCGGGTCGATTCGCGCGAGGCCGTCACCTTCGGCGAACGGCGCCAGGGGGCCGACCGCCCGGTACGGCTGCCGGAATCCCGGAGGGCGGTACTCCTCCGTTGTGGTGGGCGGTGCGAGAACCCCACATGCAGCGGACAACCGGTCGATGTCACCGATGCGGGCGACGCCCTGCTGGAGGTCGACCACGTCGAGGAGATCGCAACCGGCGGCCGGGACCACCCACGGACCATGGTCGCCCTGTGCCCCAACTGTCATGCGGTCAAGACCCGGGGCCGAGGACGCGAGGCACTCCGCACCGTGCTGGCGGGGGTCGCAGAACGCGCGCACCAGAATTGGATGCTCGGGTGAGGGCCCCCGTTCTCGACCGGAAGGGCTGCCCGGCCAGTGGGCGACTCCGGGGTCCACTGGCCGGGCTGTCGCCGGTTCGGTGCTGACGTCCGGGACTCCGGATCAGCCCCGGCTGCTGGGGGCGAGGCGGCCGAGGATGTGGAGGAGGCGGTCCAGGGCGTCGCGGGAGTCGGGCTCGGTCAGGTTGACCATGAGGCGGAAGGCGGCCCGCAGGAGTGCCGGGCTGCCGAGGCCGGCGGCGCCCGCGGCGCCGACCAGGCGGGGGCGGCTCAGGGCGGCGGCGGTGAGGCGGCCGAGGGCGAAGTAGCCGTCGTAGGCGGCGCGGAGGCTCTGGGGGTAGGCGCGCAGGGCGAGGTCGCGGCCGCGGTCGGTGCGGCGGGCCAGGGCCTGGACGACGGCCTCGGCGGCGTAGCGGCCGGACTCCATCGCGTAGGCGATGCCCTCGCCGGTGGCCGGGCTGACCGTGCCGCCCGCGTCGCCGATCAGCAACAGGCCGTCGGCGTAGTGGGGTTGGCGATTGAGGCCCATCGGGAGGGCGGAGCCCCGGATGGGTTCGGTGACGGCCTCGGGGTGGTAACCGTAGTCGGCGGGGAGGTTCTCGCACCAGCGCCGGAGCAGGTGCTTCCAGTCCACCTCGCCGGCCACCGCCCCGGTGTCGACGACGCCCAGGCCGACGTTGGCGGTGCCGTCCCCCATGCCGAACACCCAGCCGTAGCCGGGGAGGAGCCGGCGGTCCCGGTCGGACGGGTCGCGCAGGTCCAGCCAGGCTTCCAGGTAGCGGTCCTGGTGGCGCGGGGTGGTGAAGTAGGTGCGGTAGGCGACACCCATCGCACGGTCGGTCCGGCGGTAGCGCTTCATCGCCAGCGAGAGCCGGGTGGAGTTGCCGTCGGCGGCCACCACCAGGGGCGCGCGGTAGGCGACCGGGCGGCGCTCCTCGCCGAGCCGGGCGGTGACACCGGTGATCCGGCCGGTCGGCTCGTCGAGCAACGGACCGTCCACGTTGGCCCGTTCGACCAGTCGGGCGCCGGCCGCGGCGGCACGGCGGGCGAGCAGTTCGTCGAAGTCGGCGCGGCGGCGGACCAGTCCGAAGCCCGGGAAGGCGGAGAGTTCCGGCCAGTCGAGTTCCAGCCGGCGTCCGCCCGCGACGATCCGCAGTCCCCGGTTGTGCAGCCAGCCGGCGGACTCCGAGACGTCGATGCCCATGTCGATCAACTGCCGTACCGCGCGCGGGGTGAGGCCGTCGCCGCAGACCTTCTCCCGGGGGAACACGGACTTCTCCAGCAGGAGCACGTCCAGGCCGGTCCGGGCGAGGTGGTAGGCGGCGGTGGAACCGGCGGGGCCCGCGCCGACCACGATGACGTCGGCGGTGTCGGCGGACGGGCCGGCCGGTCGGGCCGGGCGGGTGGACGGCTGCTGTGCTGGGCCGGGCATGCGACGCTCCCACGGGTGTCGGTCCTGCGGCGGACTCGGCTGATTCGGCGGACACCCGACGATATGGAGCCCGGCGGTCGCGCCGCACCCGACACGCGGGCGTCCGGTGGGCTGCGCGGCCGCTCCGGGCGGATCCGGTGAACGGGCACCTCGCCGAGGAATGACCGGATACTGACGGTTGATCAGTCGGACGGTCGTTGCGGCCCGGCCGTCGACCGGCCCCGGCCCGTACCGCCCCGACCCGTACCACCCGGCCCGTGCCGCACGACGGGCACGGACGGACGAGGGGCCGGCAACCTCGTCAGGTCGCCGGCCCCGTTCGGCCGTCCCGCACCGCCTTGCACCGCCCCGCACCGCACGGGGCGAGCGCCACCTCAGGGGACGATCGCCAGCTCCACGTACGCAGCCAGGATCGCCAGGTGCACGGCCCCCTGGAGCGGGGTCGCCCGGCGCGGGATGACCGTCAGCGTGCCGACCAGCAGAGTGAGCGTCAGCAGTACGAGGTGAGCGGGGTCGAGGCCGAGGACCAGCGGACCGGAGAGCCAGTGCGAGGCGATCGCCACCGCCGGGATGGTCAGGCCGATGCTCGCGAGGGCCGAGCCGAGCGCCAGGTTGAGGCTGGTCTGGACGCGATTGCGGGTGGCCGCGCGCACGGCCGCGATGGTCTCCGGCAGCAGGACCAGCAGGGCGATCACCACACCGACGACCGAGGACGGCAGCCCCGCCGACTCGACCGCCGACTCGATCGTCGGCGACACGCCCTTGGCCAGGCCCACCACCGAGATCAGCGCCACACCGAGCAGCACCAGACTGAACACCATGGCGCGGGAGCTCGGCGGATCGGCGTGGTCCTCCTCGTCCAGCACCTTGCCGTCGGAGGTCACCGGCAGGAAGTAGTCCCGGTGCCGGAACGTCAGCGTGGCCACGAACAGTCCGTACAGCACGAGCGAGGCGGCCGCCGCGAAGGCCAGCTGGGTGGGGTTGAACTGGGGGCCGGGCGAGCTGGTGGTGAAGGTCGGCAGGACCAGGCTCAGTGTGGCGAGGGTGCCGATGGTGGCCAGCGCCGCGCCCGTCCCCTCGGCGTTGAAGACCGCGACCCGGTGCTTGATGGCCGCGGCCAGGATGGAGACGCCGAGGATGCCGTTGCAGGTGATCATCACCGCCGCGAACACGGTGTCCCGGGCGAGCGTCGCCGACTTGTCCCCGCCGTCCGCCATCAGGGTCACGATCAGCGCGACCTCGATCACCGTCACCGCGACCGCGAGCACCAGGGAACCGAACGGCTCCCCGACCCGGTGGGCGACCACCTCCGCGTGGTGCACGGCGGAGAGCACGGCGCCCGCAAGGAAGCAGGACACCACCCCCACCACCCAGCCGGGAAGGTCGCGGTGCCAGGTCAGGGCGAGGACGAGGAAGGCCAGCAGCGGGACGACGGTGGTCCACTGCGTGACGAGCGGTCGGAGCTTGGTGAACATGCTGCCGAGCATCCCATCCGGAACCTCCGGTTCCGTGGCGACGCCGCCGGGGAGACGGCGGATGTGGCCGACCTCATGGCCCGGCCACGCTACCTCCGCCGTACTCGGCGAGGTAGCCGAGCACGCGTGCGACATGCGCTTTCACCCGTTCGGGGACGCCGCCGGCATCGGCCACCGTCTTGTCGCTCGTCCGGTAGCCGGCCGTCACCAGGGCGGGCAGCTCGGCGGCGGGGAAGCCCCGCTGCTTGAACCGCTGGTCGAGCCAGCAGACGTAGCCGCCCATCGCGGCGATGGCGTCGTCCGGGTCCAGATAGCTCTTGACGCCGTCGTGGTCGGCGTCCTGCGCCCAGGCGTTGAAGACCGTGGGCGTCCACATCGCCACCCCGTACTCGCCCGTGGCGGGACGGGCGGCGGCCGGGTCGAAGCCGGACTCCGCCTTGAGCATCGCCGCCAGCAGCGCCGGGGTGACCTCGGGCTCGGGGCAGCGGCGGGCGGCGTCCTCGATCGGGCCGCGCAGGACGGCGGGGACGTCGGACCCGGGCGCGAGGTCGCCGGGGCGCGCGGGGGCGGCGCGGACGGGGCGGGTGGACGTGGGGCCGGCGGACGTGGCACCGGAGGGCCCGGACCGCTCGGGTGCTCCGGTGAGGAGGAGCAGGGTGGCGACGGCGGCGAGCGGCGGCGCCGCGCGCGCGACGCTCCGGCGCCGGGTGTTCCGCCCACCCGGCGCGACGGGGCCGAGTGCGACGGGGCCCGGTCGGGCGTCGTCGCCTCCCGCTCCGGGACGGGCCCCGGCCTCGACCCCGCGCCCGCCCCCGCGCCCGCGCCCGCCCCCGCTTCCGCTTCCGCTTCCGCCGAGAGTTCCGGCGAGCAGCACCGCCAGGTCCAGCCGCCCGCGCCGCTGCCGGTCGGCCGTCAGGCAGGCGGTGACCAGCGGCCGCCACCGCTCCGGCAGCGCGGCGTCGAGCCGCAGCGGGGCACTGCCGCGCGCGTAGGCGACCGCGGCGAGCGAGCGGGCGCGGGCGGTGGCACCGAGGAAGGGGTGCAGTCCGCCGGTCAGCACCTGGTGGGCGAGGACGCCGTAGGCCCACAGGTCGGCGCTCGGGCGGAGCGCCGCGCCGCGCGCGCCGGTCCGCTCGGACCACCACTCGGGCGGCACGTGGTCCGGCGAGCCGAGCGGCGGGGCGTAGGCGTGGGTGCCCTCCAGCTCCGCGGTCAGCCCGAAGTCGGCGAGCTTGGCGGTGCCGTCGGCCATCAGCAGCACGTTGCCGGGCTTGAGGTCCCCGTGCACCCAGCCGGAGCCGTGCATGTGGCGGAGCCCGGCGGCGACCTCGGTCAGGATCCGCTCGGCCCCCGGCGGCGGGTGCGGCGGCCGGGCCTCGGCCAGGAGGTCCTGCAGACTGCGCACCGCGCGCTCCATCACCAGGGCCACGGCACCGTCGAGTTCGGGCCGCTCCGGGTCGGCGAGGGTGAGCACCGCGAAGGTGCGGATCAGGTGCGGGTGGTCGGCCCGGCGGCTGAACCGGATCTCGCTGCGGGCGACCTGGGCGACGGCCTGCCGCTGCCCAGGTCCGAGCCGCCCCGGATGGAGGAACTTGACTGCCACTTCGGCGAGTTCGCCCTCGGGCGGGCGATCCGGATCGGCCGCCCGGGCGACGTGGACGCTGCCCCAGCCGCCCGCCCCGATCCTCTCCCCGACCAGGTAGCCGCCGAGCGGGTAGCCCGCCGGGACCGCGAACCCCGCCCCACCGCCGTCCGGCCGGGCTCCGGGCGGGTCCACCGCGCGTGGCGCCACCGCCCGGTCACCCGCCGCGCCGGGGCGGGAGCAGCACCAGGTGCTCCTCCCGCACCAGGTCGAACCGCAGTGCCAGTGCGACGAGTTCCTCCCGCTTGCCACCGGCGCCGGGGTCGACCGGTTCGGCCGGGTCGCGCAGCCGGAGCTTGCTGCCGACCAGGTAGTCGATGTGGTAGTTGACGGCCGACCGGGTGAGGTCCCGACAGGACGGCAGGCAGCGCAGCCGGGCCAGCACCTCGGTGACACCGGGGACGGCCGCCGCGGAGGGCGAGCGCAGGCGCGGCTCGCAGAGCGCGAGCAGGACGAGGAAGTACTTGGCGCCCGGGTCCAGGGCGAACGGGCTGACCGTCGGTTCGCCGTACCCGGCCCCCGGCGCGCCGAGCCCGCCCGCGCCGTCCGCGCCGGCCGATCCGCCTGCCAGGTAGGCGTGTTGGGGCGCGAAGACCTTGAACGCGGCCGGCTCGCCGAGGGCCGGGAGCAGCACCCGGGAGAACTCGAACGGCACCGGCGCGCCGAGCCGGCCGGGTGCCACCTTGACGTGCTCGCCGGCACCTTCGAGGTTCTCGACGACATAGGTCGCGGTGGCGCTGAAGTTGGAGAGCCGCCAGTAGTCCTCGGCGGCCGTGATCTCTCCGGCCCGACGCGACACGCCGGGATCGGGGATCGGCACGGCGAGCGGCCGGCCGGGCTCGCCGCGCCCGAACTCCACGCTGTCGCCCGGCCCGAGGTGCAACAGGGCCGGTCGAGCGGGCGGGGAACTGCGGGGCGGCCGGGACAGCCGGGCGAACCGACGGTCGGCTCGGACCGGCGGGTGGGGGTCGGGCAACTGCACGATGACCGTGTTCATCCTGGTCACCTCCGGGGGTCGGCCCGATCGTAGCTGCCCGAACGACCTATGGGCGCAACGCCACCCGAACGAGTGAACGCCGCGTCCTGGCCGGAGAGTTGCGCGGGAAAGCCGGGCGGGGGCCTCGCGCGGGGCGGCGGCGGAAGGCCGTGGGCCGCCGACCGGAGCGCGGCACCCGTTCGTCGACGGACTGACACCCGACGGTAATCGCGGGGTCACTGGCGAGATTGCAACCTGTAGTTGAACGGTCACCATGAGTGTGATGCAGCACACACGGAGCACGTCCATATTTTGTGCAAGACTCATCCCACAGAGTGAGATTCCCTTTCATTCCAAGGAGGTTGACATCATGAACGCTCGTATCGCAGCCCTGATGGTCGCGGCGGCAGGGATCACGGCGGCAACGGTCGCTCCGGCCTCGGCCGCGACGGTCACCACCGGCGGCACGACCTCGGTCACGAACGGGGCGGGCGGCGTCTCCTGTACGACCGTGCTCAACCAGCCGTGCGTCTGGCAGGAGAAGGACGGCGGAGGATTCGTCGGCGTCGCCCAGGTGTCCGCCGACCCCGGGCAGTTGACGATAGTCAAGGTCGAGGTGCGCACCCAGCGCGCCTGGGGCAGCCCGTGGCTGCCGGCCGCCTCGGCGACCACCGTCACCAAGGGCTCCGCCCGGGCCGTGACCCCCCGCGTGGTCACCGGCGACCTGAAGATGGTCTGCGCCACCGCCGGCCCGGCCCTGGAGGCCGCGCAGCAGGTGACCACCTGCACCTACCCCTTCTGATGCCCCGTCGGGTTCGGAAGGGGTGACGCGGTCGGGGCCCCGCAGCCCCGGCCACGGCCGGCCGCCGGGTCCGCAACCGGCGGCCGGACCGCTTCCCTCTCGGCGCACCCGCCCCCGCTCCCACCAGCAATCACTCAGAATGCTCCCAGCCGTCGCACAGGTCACCGACGCGTCGACGAATGCGCCAACCTCCTCCCGAAGGCCGTTCGCGGCGCACAACCCGGTTCGGAGCATGGGTTTTTGCACTATCTTGGGAATTCGTGGACGGGGCGGGCCGCCCACCGGGCAGAGCTGTGCCGAACGGCCGGAACTGCCCGTGCGACGTGTCCCACCCCCGCCGCCGCAGCATCACACGGGGAGGAAGGGGGAGCGTGTCCATGCCCGAGGGGACCGCGCATTCGACCGGGACCGAGCACGGCCCGAGCACCGGAAGAGCCGACGGAACAGGCACCGGAACAGGCACCGGGACGGCCACCAGAACCGGCCCGGCACCGACCGGGGTTCCGCTTCCCGGCGTGGATCCGGCCCCGACCCCGGCCACGGATCCGGGCCCGGAGCCGACCGCGGATCCGGCGCCGACCACCGCCCCGCGACGGACCCGGCTGGCCGGCCGCCGCGCCACCGTGGACGCCGTCCTGCGCAACTCGCCGCTCCAGCCGCTGTTCCGGCTCGCCGCCACCCGGCGGCTGGCCGTCCTCGCCTACCACGGGGTGGACGACCCCCGGGTGTTCGCGCTCCAGATGGAACGCCTGGTCCGGGTGGCCCGCCCGGTCCCGCTCGCGGCCGTCGAGGAGGCCGTGCGCACCGGACGGGCGCTGCCGCCCCGCAGCGTGCTGGTCACCTTCGACGACGGCGACCGCACCGTGCTCACCGAGGGCCTGCCCGTGCTCACCCGGCTCGGCATCCCCGCCGCCGCCTTCGTGGTCACCGATCTCGTCGGCGGCGACCAGCCGTTCTGGTGGGCCGAGGCCGCCTTCCTGGCCGCCCACGGCGGCACCGCCCGCAGCCTGGACGGCTGCCCGCCGGGGGGCGTCGTCCGCCGGATGAAGACCCTCCCCGACGGCGAGCGCCGGGCCGCACTGGCCGAACTCGGCGCGAGCGCCCGCGTCCGCGCCCCCCGCCAGGAACAGCTCACCCCCGCCGATCTGCTGACGCTCACCCGGAACGGCGTGGCCGTCGGCAACCACACCGCCGGCCACCCCTGCCTCGACCGCTGCGACGGCGGCACCGTCCGGGACGAGATCCGACGCGCTCACGACGCGCTCACCGGCTGGCTCGGCGGCGAGGAACCCACCGCCTTCGCCTATCCCAACGGCAACGTCGACCCGCGCGCCGACGCCGAACTGCGGCGCCTCGGCTACCGGACCGGCTTCCTGTTCGACCACCGCCACGACCGCCTCCTGCCGCCGCACCCGCTGCGGATCAGCCGGCTCCGGGTCAACTCGACCACGGGGCGGGACCGGTTCGACACCATCCTGTCCGGGCTCCACCCCGCCGTGCACCACCTGCGCGGCGGCAACTGACCACCCGCGGCCGGAAGCGCCGACTCCCGTTGCTCCCGTTCCGCCGAAGCCCGGAAGGAAGCGGCGGCGGAACCGGCCGAACCGCGTCGATCGGTCGCGGGAGTCCGGGAGAATGCGGACCTGACCGCGACCGGAGCGCCGAGCGGCGGCGCACCGGGGCGGCGAAGACCTGGGGGCAGGCACGTGGGGGCACGAGACGCGGGGGCGGGACAGGTGGGGGCAGCACGGGTGGGGCCGGGAGGCGCGGCTGCGGGAGAGCTCGGCGCGGCGCACCGGAACGAGGCCGCGGCGCGCACGGTGCCGGTCCGCCACCGGACGCCCGCCCTGCCGCCGGAAGTCGTCGACGGCTGGCGCGAACTGGCGGCGGGCCCGGCCGGCGGCGCGTGGTTCAGCACACCGGAGTGGACCCTCGCCTGGTGGGAGACGCTGGGCACGGCCGCCGGCGACGGCGAGATCGTGGTGTGGCGGGACGGGGACGGCCGGATCGACGCCGTGGTCCCCCTGCTGCGCACCGTCCAGCGGCTCCACCCCCGCGCGCCGCTGCCCGTCCCCTGCCTGACGGTGCTCGGCTCCGGCGCGGGTGCGGCCGACCACTGCGGCTTCGTCGTCGCACCGCACCGCCGCACCGAGGTGGCCGACTGGCTCTCCCGACGCGGGCGGCGGACGAGTCTGCTGCTCACCGACCTGGATCCGGACCAGGCCGCCCTGCTGCCGCCCGACGCGACGGAGATCGGGCGCACCGCCTGCCCGCGCGCCGATCTGGCGGCCGGTCCGGAGGCGCTGGGAAGCCGCCAGTTCCGCGCCGACCTGCGCCGCTACGGCCGGAAACTGGCCGCCGAGGGAGTCACCTTCCGCTGGGTGCCGCCCGCCCTGGCGACGGCCGAACTCCCGGAACGCTTCGAGCTGCTGCACACCACCGTCCGGCTGCACCGGCTGCGCCGGGCCGCGCTCGGCCGGCCGACCACCTTCGACGAGGCCAGGGCGCCGCTGCACCTGCGGGTGATCGAACGGGCCGCCGACACCGGACGCGGCGAGGGTCCGGCGTTCCTGGTCGCGGAGCGGGCGGGCGAAGTGGTCGGCGTGCTGTACGGGTTCCAGTGGCGGGACACCTTCGCCTACTACCAGATCGGCTGGGACCAGGCCTGGGCGCCGCTGCGGCTCGGCACGGCGGTGATCGCCGAGGCGATCCGGGCGGCCGCCCGGCAGGGGCTGGCCACCTTCGACTTCCTGCGCGGCACCGAGCCCTACAAGTACCGCTTCGACGCGGTGGACCGGGAGGACGTCTCCTGGCTGGTGCCGCACGGCCTGCCGGGGGCGCTGCTCGGCCTCAAGTACCGTGCGAAGGAAGCGCGTCGTACGCCCGCCTGATCGATCGCCGTCCGCCGGTTCGGCTGTCCGGGGCTCCTCGGCGGGTCTACTCTCGTGGCGAACACGACGGGACGGGCCAGGGGGGAACCGGGCCCGCCCGTCCTCGACCGAGGGGCCCGCATGCCACATCCCAAGGACCAGTACCTGCCCGGGGACAACCCGCCCGACCTGGTGGGCCAGGTCGACAAGCGGATCCGCTCCTGTCTGGACGGCTCCCGCCTGCCGGACCCGGCCGACCTCTTCAACCCCCTGGTCGCCGCGCTGAACGCCGCCGTCCCGGCGGCCCTCCCGGCCAACCCGCACGCGCTCGCCAACGACACCCAGGTGTTCCAGGAGACCGTCCGGTTCTTCCTGGCCCACGAACTGGCCAGCACCCATGACCTGATGATCCTGCACTCGAAGCTCGCCGGCTGCGCGGTGTCCGTCGTCGACCAGCACGACCCGCTCTACGGGAACCACACCCCCGTCCAGCTCCAGCTGCTGCTGGAGGGCCAGCTCGACGGGATCGCGCAGCAGGTGGTCGACGGCTGGTACAACGCCGGGCACGGGTTGCTGCGGCGCCGGCCGAGCGCCGACATCGTGGCCCTGTTCCACCGGTTCGGCACGCTGGCGCGGTTCGCCGACCCGATGAACCAGGACGCCCTGGGCACCGCCTACCTCGCGGCGCACCCCGTCGCGCCCGGGTTCAAGCCCGTCCTGACCGAACAGGTGCGGGGCTCGCTCGAGCAGACCCTGCGCAAGCTCCCCGCCGTGGTGGCGGCACTGAAGGGGGCCTCGACCGTCCCGCTGCGCGGCGGGGTCGATCCCCGCTGGGCCACGGCCCCCCTGGTCGAGGCGGACCACTCCGAGCACGACACGGTCAGGACCGGCCTGCTGGTGGACAAGGCCCTCCCGAAGAGCGTGGAAACGATCAAGAAGGCCCTGACGGCCCTGAGCAACGTGATCTCGCCCGGCGTCCAGGGGCAACTGCCACTGCCCAGGTTCACCGTGGTGAAGACGAGCGGCACGGATCTCAACGTACGGGCCTTCACCGGCGCCGGGGGCATCAACATCACGATCGGGGAGACGGACACGCTGGACGTGGTCGCCCACGAGGTCGGCCACGTGATCGAGAACGTGTTGCCGATCGGCTGCTGGCTCGACCTCGTCCGGCTGCTGCACGCCCGGCACACCGCCGCGGGCGGCGGCACACTGCTGCCGATCTACCCCGGGCACGCGGACCCGGAGGTGGCGAAGGAGTGCGCGTACCGGGCCGTCATGCCGGTCTCGCCCCCGCGCTCGACCACCAGCGGCAGCTACGCGGCGAAGGTCTACGGCGCCGAGAGCGCCACCGAGTTGCTGTCGACCACGCTCGAACTCCTGGTCACCGCGAAGGGCACCGAGACGCTGCTGACCAAGGACCCGCAGCTGCTGGCCGTCGTGCTGCGCTGGCTGCTCGGCACGGTCGGCGTCCAGGCCGCGGGCAACACCCTGATGCTCTCCTGGGTGCTGCCCTCTCCGCTGTAACCGCGCCGGGGCGGTGGGACGGTCCGGATGGTCCGCCGCGCCGCCCCGCAGCGTACCGCGCGCGGCGTACCGTGCGCGGTGTCCGCCCGGTGCCGGCCCCTCAGTCCCGACGGCCCTTCAGCCAGGCGGCGAAGGCGTCGAGCGCGGGGGCCGGGTCGCGGCGACCCAGGCCGATCCGGAACCGGTCGGCGGGCGTCGGGGTGAGTTCCGAGGCGAAGATCGAGGCCGGCAGCAGCAGGACACCGGCCTCCTCGACCAGCCCGGTGCAGAACGCCTCGACGCCGTCGGCACCCAGGTAGCGCGGGTAGGCGACACAGCCGCCGTCCGGGGCGCGCCACTCGAACAGGCCGTCGAAGCGGGCGAAGAACTCGTCGAAGAGGGGCAGATTGGCCGCGAGGACCGCCCGGTTCCGGGCCAGGATCGGCTCACGCGCCTTGATCGCGATCCGGGCGAGGATCTCGCTGGGAGCGGCGTTGCAGATGGTGGTGTAGTGCTTGGCGCGCTCCAGTCGTCCGCGCAACTCCCGGTCGCGGCACACGATCCAGCCGATCCGCAGGCCGGGCAGGCCGAGCGACTTGGAGGTGACGTTCAGCGAGAGGGCACGCTCGGACAGGTCGGCCGCCTGGGGCAGGGCGCGGGCCGGGTCGCGCTCCAGACCCCGGTAGACCTCGTCGCTGAAGAGGTGGATGCCGCGCTCGTCGCAGATCTCGGCCAGCCGGACGAAGTCGGCGGCGTCGATCACCGCCCCGGTCGGGTTGTTGGGGAAGTTGACGGACACCACTCGGGTGTTGGGGCGCAGCGCGGCGGTGAGTTCGTCGAGGTCGAGCGCCCAGTCGCGGGCGGGGTCGAGCGCGACGCCGGTGACCTCGCAGAGGGACATCGGGACGGTCTCGGCGGACTGGTAGTTCGGCGTGAGCACCACGGCGTGGTCCTCGGGACCGAGCAGGACCTGCATCGCCAGGTTGAGCCCCTCCTGCGCGCCGCCGAAGCAGATCACGTCGTCGGCGTCGGCCCGCTCGTAGAGTCCGGCGATCGCCCGGCGCAGGGCCGGGTCGCCGAAGGTCTCGGTGTAACCGAGCGCGAGGGTGTCCCAGGCGTGGCGGTCCTCCGGGTCGGCGAGGGCGAGCAGTTCGGACATCGTCATGGTCTGCGCGTCGGAGGCCGTGAGGTGGTGGCGGGCGGTGAACTCCCAGCGGGAGAAGTACGTCTCCAGGCGGAAGTCGGGGAGCCGGGTCATGGCGGGTCTCCTTCGTGGGGGCGGGTCAGTCGGCCGGGAGGGCCAGCGGTCCGGGGGTCTCGGGCGCTTCGGGGGTCTCGGCCGCGCCGGGGCCCTCCCGCAGTTCGGCGAGCAGGGTGTAGACGGTGGAGCGGGACACCTCCAGCGCCCTCGCGACAGCCGGGACCGCGCGCCGGACGGCGAGCACTCCGGCCCGGTCGAGTTCGCGGAGCACGGCGAGCCGGTCCTCGCGCCCGAGCTGCCGGAGCGGCCGGCCGTGGGCGCGCACGTAGCCGCCGATCACCTCGTTCATCCGCTCGGTCCAGTCCTGCTCGAAGAGCGGTTCGGGGCGGGGGGCGGTCGGCGCGGCGAAGGCGGCGAGCAGGGCGGCGGCGTGTTCGAGCGGGGCCCGGTCGAGGTTGACGCACAGGACGGCCGCGGGTCGGCCGTCCTCGTCGCGGAGCACGGCGCTGACCGAGGAGAGCCGCCGGCCGTCGGGCAGCAGCTTCGGATAGGGGCCGTAGACGTCGGGGGCGGCCTGGTCCAGGGCGTCCAGCTCGCCGAGCAGCGAGGGGTCGCCCGGCGCGCGCCCGCCCATCGGGTTCCAGACGGCGAGGACCTCGTCGCGGGCGGCGTCGTGCAGGACGACCTCGGCGTAGGGCCCGAGCAGCAGGGCCACCGCCTGGCAGACGGGGGCCCAGGCGCGCAGGCGCGGGTCGGGGGTCTCGGAGGTCATGATTGGACTGTACGTCCAGGCTGGACGTTTCGTCCAGGTCGGATTGCGGAACGGGCCCGCCCCCGGGGTGGGAGACCTCGGGGAACGGGCCCGTGCCGGGTCGGGCGGGACCAGGCGGATCAAGCGGGACCAGGCGGCCCAGGCGGCCCAGGCGGATCAGGCCGGATCAGGCCGGATCAGCTGCAGGTGATCTGGAGCAGCGCCGCCTTGCAGGTACGGCTCGCCGAGTCGTTGCCGGGCACCGGGTCGGCCGGGGTGCCGGCGGTCCGGGCGGTGGTGACGGCGAAGGTGCGGCCCAGGTCGAGCAGACCGACCTGGACGGTGAAGTGCCGGGTGACGCTCGCGCCGACGGCCAGCGGACCGGCGATCACGCAGGTCAGACGGCCGGAGGCGACGGTGCAGTCACTGCTGGTGGCGATCATGCCGCTCGGCAGCGCGGAGGTGACGGTGACGGCGGTCACCGGGTCGGGGCCGCGGCCGGTCACCGTCAGCGTGTAGTCGACCCGGCCGCCCAGCAGGCCGGACACCGGGGAGGCGGTGAGCCCGACAGCGGCGTCGGCGGTCGGCGCGACGTACCCGAACCGGTCGGCGGGCACGACGGCACTGGTGCCGCCCGCCGTGGTGACCCGGACGTCGACCGTTCCGGCGACCGGCGAGGCCGGGGCGGTGGCGGTGCAGGAGGTCGCGGTGCAGGAGAACGAGACGGCGTTGCCGGCGGCGCCGAAGCTCACCGCGGTCGCGCCGGCCAGGTCGGTGCCGGTGACGGTGACCGCCGTGCCGCCCGCCTGCGGGCCGGTGGCCGGGCTGACGGCCGTGACGACCGGCGCGGGCGGCGGGAAGTCGAGGACGCTGACGGCGGACCCGTCGAAGTCGGCCAGGTAGCCGCGCCGGCTGTCGGACGAGATCGCCAGGCCGAACGGGCTGGCGCCGACCTGGACGGTGCCGGTGACGGTGCCGGTGGCGGCGTCGATCGCGGTGAGCGTGCTGTCCGCGTAGTTGCTCGCGTAGACGGAGCGGCCGTCGGGTGCGGCGGCCACCGCGTAGGGGTTGGTGCCGACCTGGACGGTGGCGGTGACGGTCCGCTGCGCGGTGTCGATCGCGCTGACCGTGGAGTCGCCGCCGTTGGCGGTCCACAGCCGGGAGCCGCCGGGGGCGAGCGCGAGGCCGAACACGCCGTGGCCCACGGGTATCGAGGCGCCGACCGTGGCGGTGGCGGTGTCGATCACGTCGACCCGCTGGTCGCCGGATGCGGCGACGTACACGGACGCGCCGTCCGGGGCGACGGCCACGCCGTGCGGCTCCGCCCCGACCGGGACGGTCGCGGTGACGGTGGCGGTGGCGGTGTCCAGCACGCTGACCGTGCCGGCCTCGGCGTTGGTCACGTACGCGTGGGCACCGTCGGGGGCGACCGCCACCCCGAAGGCGCCGGCGCCGACCGGGACGGTGGCGACGACCGCGCCGGTGGCGGTGTCGACCACGCTGACCGTGCCGTCGAGGTGGTGGGTGAGGTAGGCCGTCCGCCCGTCCGGCGCGACGGCGACGGCGTAGGAGCCGGTGCCGGCGGTGAAGGTGCCGGCGACCGTGCCGGTGGCGGTGGCCAGAACGGTGACCGTGCCGCTGCCCTGGCTGGTCACATAGGCCCGGGCGCCGTCCGGGGTGAGCGCCACGCCCGCCGGGTAGGGCGCGACGGTGACGGTGGCCGCCACCGTGGGCGGCAGCCCGGCCGCCGCGGCGGCGCCGGCGGTGTCGGCGGACGCGGTGCCGGGCTGGGACAGCAGGGCGGCCGTGGCCGCGCCGACGGCGGCCACGGCCGTCCAGAAGCGGCGCGGGGACGGGCGTGTTGTCACGGTATCTCCAGACTCGTCGGAATCGTCGAACCGGACGCTGCACGGCCGCACCGGGCACTCCGGGCGACCCGGGGGGACTGTCCGGATCGCCCGAAGCGTAGAAGGTCGATTGACGAAGCGTCAGGAGATGACCGGGATTGTTGCCAACCGTTCAAGTCTGTTCAATTGGTCACTATTCGAACCGCCCGGCCTCCACTGGCGGGGGCCGGGCGGCACGGGATCAGCGTTTGACGGCCACACCGCCGTACATCGCGATGTCCTGGTCCCGGATCGGCGCCGCGTCCGGGTCGGGGTTCCAGTGGTGGACCAGGGTCACGCCGGGGTCCAGCAGCTCGTAGCCGTCGAAGAAGGCCAGGGTCTCGGCCCGGTCGCGGATCTGCAGCGGGATGCCCCGGGCGTTGTACTCGCGGCCCACCCCGCCGACGCCCACCGGGTCGGTGTCGCCGGTGAAGACGGTCAGCGCGAGGAAGCTGCCCGGCGCCAGGCGGTCCATCAGCCGGCGCACCAGGCCCTGCGGGTCGTCCGCGTCGAGGACGAAGTGCACGATCGCGATCAGCGACAGCGCCACCGGCCGGGAGAGGTCGATCACTTCGCGCAGCGCCGGCGAGTCCAGGATCGAGTCGACGTCACGCAGGTCGGCGTCCAGGTAGGCGGTACGGCCCTCCGGGGCGCTGGACATCAGCGCGCGGGCGTGGGTCAGCACGATCGGGTCATTGTCGACGTACACCACCCGCGACTCCGGGGCCACCGCCTGAGCGATCTCGTGCACGTTCGGCGAGGTGGGGATGCCCGTGCCGATGTCCAGGAACTGCCGCACCCCGTGCTTCTCGGCGAGGTGGCGGACCACCCGTTCCATGAAGGTGCGGGTGGTCCGCATCGAGGTCGGCAGGGCCGGCCAGGCCTGCACGGAGGCGTGGGCGGCGACCCGGTCCGGCGCGAAGTTGGTCTTGCCGCCGATGAGGTAGTCGTACACCCGGGCGGAGTGCGGGACGTCCATCCGGAGGTCCACTCCCGTCCAGGACTCCCGGCCCGGCCCACCCGGCCGCTCCCCCGACACCCAGTCAGCGCGCCCCATGTCGCTCTCCCGCTCTGCCCCGTTTGACGTTCCGATCCGGCTCCCGTCGGCGGCCCGCCGCGTCAACTCGGCAGCGGGCGCGCCTTCGTGCGCACGGTAACCGACCGTACACCAGGGGATCGGGCGCTGCCTGAAGGGGTGGCGCGATCGGGCAGCGGCTCAGCCCAGTCCGAAAAGGGCGGCGAACGCGGTTTCCAGGCCGGTCACGGCCGCTGTCAGCAGGGCGACCGTGCGCAGGGCGTCGAGAACGGTGCTGACGCGGCGGCGGAGGGGGCCCTCGCGGGGCTCGTCGCGTGCCGTCTCCGCGAGGATGTCGGCGAGGGCGCCGTCCGCGTCGGCGGCGTCCGCCTCGGGGACGGCGCCCGGGTGTTCGGCGCGGAGACGGGCGAGGGCGGTGCGCAGGGCTTCGGCCGCCGCCCGCAGGGCTTCGGGGCCGGGTGGGAGCGGTGGCGGCGGTGGGGCCGGATCCGTGCCGATGCGGACGGTCGAGCCCTGGCCGCCGGCCACCGGGCCGTACACGGTGGAGCCGACCACCTGGATTCCGCCGGTGTTCCAACTGGCACCGGCGGGCGGCCGGTTCGCCTCCGGCCCGACGGTGGCGTCCGCGTCCTCGGTCATGTGCCCTTCCCCTTCCCCTTGCCGATGTCCACCCTGGCCCCGGCGCCACCGGCGACCGGGCCGTGCACGGTGGAACCCACCACCTGGACACCGCCGTTGTTGATGTTGGTGATGCTCTGCGACTGCTCCTCGAAGGCCGCGCTGTCGTAGCCGCGCGCCTTCAGTTCGGCGCCGACCGCGCTGAACACCCGCTCGGTCACGGTGCTCAGGAAGCGCTGCACGTCGTGCTCCTGGAAGATGTTCTGGTACGTCGCGCCGGCGCCGAGTTCGCGGACGCTCGACCGGGGCGCGTAGTCCACCGCGTAACCGGCCCGGGTCAGGTGGCGGTACCGGCGGGCGAGCCGGGCGGCCCGGCCGCGCGACCGCCAGGCCTGCCGGACCTGGCCGACGGCGATCGCCGCGTCCCCGCCGAGGCGGCGCCCGGACCAGCTGAGCGCGTTCATCGCGTGCATGAAGCCGGAGCGGTGCCCCAGCAGGTCGACCACGTGGTACTCCTGCGCCACCGGACCCAGCACGTACGGCAGCCACTCCAGGTACAGCAGGCCGCCGCGGGTACTGGCCCGGACCAGCACGGTGACCACGACCTCCTCCTGCCAGGAACCGACCCGGATCGCCAGGTAGTGCCGGAGCCGCTCGTGCCCCGACCTGCTCAGCAGGTCGGCCCAGGCCGGTTCGAGCAGGACCTGTTCCCCGGCCCGGCCGGACATCGCGCCCAGCCAGCTGTCCGGGGCGTCGTCGCGCAGACTGGGCCGGAACACCCGGTCGGTGACGGAGAGTCCGCGCAGCGAGTCCTCCGGGTAGCGCGGGTCCTGGGCGAGCGCGCGGACCCGCGCCGCGACCGAACGGTACAGCGTGCTGGTGTCGATCGGGTCCGGCGCCCGGCCCCGCGCGGCCCGTTCGGCGGAGGGGCGCAGCTCGAAGGTCATCCGCCAGATCCGGCCGGCCTTGCCGAGGCCGACCAGGGGAGCCTGGCGCTGGTACAGGAGCTCCGGTCCGGCCTGCTGCTCGCCCAGCCGCGCGTAGACCCGGGCGGCCCGGGAGCCGCGGGGGCTCGGCGGCGGGACGGGCGTGGGGTCCATCCCGACCAGGGCGGACAGCCGGCGCCGCAGCCGGTACCGCAGCCGGGCGCAGAGCAGCCAGATCAGGGCCAGTTCGACCAGCACCCCGGCGCCGGTCGGGCCGGCGAGGTCGGGAACGAAGATCCGGTTCAGGTTGGAGCCCTCGAGCGGGCCGTAGAGGTAGGTGGCGACGGCGGCCACCAGGGCCAGGGTGGCGAGCAGCCGGCCGACGCCGGCGACGGCCCCGCGCCAGCCGGTGGCGCGGGGCGACCTCGGGGTGATCATCAGCCGCTCGATCTCCAGGCCGAGCCGGTGGTCCATCCGGCCGGACCCGAGGCCGCCACCGGCCAGCGTCAGCAGCAGGAGCAGCGCCAGGGCCGCGAGCCCGGCGCCCACGCCGAGCACCGGGAATCCCAGCACCATGACGAGGACGCAGAACACGCCGGTCCGGGCCTCCCAGCGGCGGGCGGTCAGGGCCTCGTGCAGCACCCGGACCAGGTCGGTGCCGGGCGAGGGCGCGGGGATCCGGAAGGACTGCTCGACCAGTTCCTCGATCAGCGCGGCGCGGAAGCGCCGGTCCAACCAGGCGGCGGCGCACAGGTAGCGGGTGGCGTCGCCGGGGACGGTGCCGGCCTGGCGGTGCAGGTTCTCGGGCGTCGCCGGGACGGCGGGGCCGGGTGTGCCGGCGGAGGTGAACGAGGGGCCCAGGTACGTCGGGGTGTCGTGGGGCTCCGGCGGTTCGGCGGACGACGGCCCGGCGGACGGCGGTTCGGTGGACACGGGTTCGGTGGACACGGGTTCGGCGGACGGCGGTTCGGGGCGCGCAGGTCCGGGCCGCACCGACTGCGGCGGCACCGGCTGGGGCGGCACCGGCTGGGGCCTCGGCCGCGGCGGGACGACAGGCCCGGTCCGGATCGGCGGCGAGGGCGGCGGATACCCCTGCGGCGGGGCGGGCGGGCGGGGCGGAGGGTAGAGCGAGGGCGGAGGGTAGGGCGGTGGTGTCCGCGAGGGTTCCTGCGGCGGAGGCGGCGGTGGGGTGCCACTGTCCATGTTGTCCCCATTCCCCAGGTCGTATTCCGGCGAACGAGCTTGGCCAGTAAAGCAGTTGACCTGTCCGACGGACAGCGCGCCGCACGCTTCGGCGGGTAACGGTTCGGCTCCGCCGAGTGGCGCGTGCAGGAAATTGGAGTCCCAGAGTCGTATTCGCTAGCCTGTCGAGCGTGAGGCTGACCAAGAGCACCGACATCGCCCTCCGCATCGCCATGCGGCTGGCCGTCCTCGACGAGGAGGACAACCCGACCACCCGCGAGGTGGCCGAGGCGGTCGGCGTGCCCTACACCCACGCCGCCAAGGTGGTCAGCCGACTGCAGCACCTCGGCGTGGTGGAGGCACGGCGCGGTCGCGGCGGGGGCCTGTCCCTCACCGCGGCGGGCCGCACCGGCTCGCTCGGCCCGCTGCTGCGCGAGCTGGAGGGAGTGGGCGACGTGGTCGGCTGCGAGGACGAACCACCCTGCCCGCTGCGGGCGGCCTGCCGGCTACGCGGGGCGCTGCGCACCGCCCAGGAGGCGTTCTTCGCCGCCCTGGACCCGCTCTCGATCGGCGATCTGGTGACCGCGCCGACCGGACCGGTCCTGCTCGGCCTCACCACCCGACCGGGCCTCGGCACAAGACCCGGCCGCGGCACCGGTCCCTCCGACTGACCCACCCCGGCGCCGACCCGAGCACCCCACCGCAGGGCATCCCCACCGCACCACCACCGCCTGCCCCACCGCACCGCACGGCATGGCACGGCACGGCGCCACCGCCGCACCCGCGGCACCACCCCACGCCGGTCCGCGCATCCGCACGGCCGAAAATACGACTCTCAGATACCAGTTTGGAGCGCCTCAGATGCTTTCCGCCAAGTCCGCCGAGGTCGTCGAAGCCACCCTGCCCGTCGTGGGTGGCGCGATCGGCGACATCACGCCGCTGTTCTACGACCGGATGTTCGCGGCCCACCCGGAGCTGCTGCGCGACCTGTTCAACCGGGGCAACCAGTCCAACGGCAGCCAGCGACAGGCGCTCGCGGGCTCGATAGCCGCCTTCGCGACCGCCCTGATCGCCGCTCCGGACACCCGTCCGGACGCACTGCTCGCCCGCATCGCGCACAAGCACGTCTCGGTCGGCATCAGCGAGGACCAGTACCGGATCGTCCACGAGCACCTGTTCGCCGCCATCGTGGAGGTGCTCGGCGAGGCCGTCACCCCCGAGGTCGCGGCCGCCTGGGACGAGGTCTACTGGCTGATGGCGAACGCCCTGATCGCCATCGAGGACCGGCTGCGCGCCGAGAGCGCCGCCGCCCAGCACCTCGACCCCGCCGACCTCTGGCGCCCGTACACCCTCGTCGCCCGCTACCCGGAGACCGACGACGTCACCACCTACCTGGTCCGCCCGGCCGACGGCCGCCCGCTGCCGGCCGCCCGGCCCGGCCAGTACCTCTCGGTGCGCGCCGAACTCCCCGACGGCGCCCGGCAGATCCGCCAGTACAGCCTGTCCGGCGCGGCGGACGGCGCGCTCCGGTTCACCGTCAAGCGGGCCACCGCCGAGACCGCCGGGGGCCCGGCCGGCGAGGTCTCCAACCACCTGCACGAGCACCTGCGGGCCGGGGACGTCCTCGACATCGCCCCGCCGTTCGGCGATGTCGCACTGACCGACGGCGAGGGCCCGCTGCTGCTCGCCTCGGCCGGCATCGGCAACACGCCGATCACCGCCATGCTGGCCCACCTCGCCGCCACCGGCTCCACCCGCCGGGTCGTCACCGTGCACGGCGACCGCGACCAGCTGTCGCACGCCTTCCGCGCCGACCTCGCCCAACTGACCGCCAAGCTGCCGGACGCCACCGCCCACGTCTTCTACGAGCGGCCGCTCGGCGACTGGCCGGCCGGGCGGACCGGCCTGGTCGACCTGTCCACCGTCGACGTCCCCGCGGGCGCCACCGCCTACCTCTGCGGCCCGCTGCCCTTCCTGCGCTCGGTCCGGGCCCAGCTCCTCGCCGCGGGCGTCCCGGCCGCCGACATCCACTACGAGGTGTTCGGCCCCGACCTCTGGCTCGGCCAGGACGCCTGACCCGGTCCCGCGCTCCCTCCGCACCCCGTCCGTCCCCGCCCCGTCCGTACCCCGTCCGTGCGGCCGGCTCGCACGGACGGGGCGCGGGGCCTCAGGGCCGGAGTTCGAGCGTGCAGCACTTGGGCCCGCCGCCGCCCTTGAACAGCTCGGAGACGTCGACGGGTATCGGCTCGAAGCCCTCGTCGGCGAGGCGGGCGGCCAGCGCCTTCGCGGCCTCCGGCAGCAGTACCCGGCGGCCGTCGGAGACGGCGTTCAGACCGAACACCTCGGCGTCCTCCAGGTCGGCGAGCACGGCGTCCGGGTAGAGGCTGCGCAGCAGCGCCTGGCTGTCCGGGGTGAACGCCTCCGGGTAGTACATGACCTGGTCGTCGGTGAGGACGGCGAGCGCGGTGTCCAGGTGGTAGAAGCGCGGGTCCACCAGGGACAGGGTGAGCACCTGGCGGCCGAAGAGGTCCCGGACCTCGGTGTGCGCGGCCGGATCGGTGCGGAAGCCGCTGCCGGCCAGCACCCGGCGGCCGACCACCAGGTGGTCGCCCTCGCCCTCGTTGACGCGCTCGGCGCGTCGCACCTCGCGGTAGCCGCGGGCCCGGAACCAGCTCTCGTGGGCGTCGGACTCGCCGGCCCGCTCGGGGTGGCGGAAGCTCGCGACCAGCACCCGGCCGTCGAGCACGGTGGCGCCGTTGGCCGTGTAGACCATGTCCGGCAGGCCGGGCACCGGATCGATCAGCTCCACGGTGTGGCCGAGCTGCCGGTAGAGCTCGTGCAGCCGCTCCCACTGCCGGACGGCGAGCGCGGTGTCCGTCGGCTGCCCCGGGTCCATCCAGGGGTTGATCGCGTACTCGACCGTGAAGTACGTCGGCCGGCACATGAGGTAGCGCCGCGGCTTCGCGGTGCGCTCCGGGATTCGGTACGACGGCATTCGGCGACCTCCGCGGTCGGGAACGGGACGGAGCAGAGAGGGAGCTGTGACGGAGCGGACGCGGGCCCCGGTACGGGGCGCGGACACCGCCCGCCGCCTACGTCCGTACGGTCCAGAGGGCGGCTGCCCCGGCCGCGCCGTTCCCACACCCGGGCGGACGCACGGGGTGGCGCAGTACCCCGCGCATCCGGTGCGCCCGCCCGCGCGCCCCTGGCGCACAAGGGCGCTCGCGAGCCGTTCCGGAACGTCCGAACCCGTCGTTCCGGCCCGTGCGGGCCTCCGCCCGGGCCTTTCGGCCCTTCCGTACACGGCCGCTCCGGGCCCCCGTTTCCGGGCCTTCCGACCGCACGTGGCCGATCTCACGTACCGCTACCGGCCACCTACGGTGGCGTAGGTCACTTGAGACAGTGAACTATCTCCTTCATGTCGTACCTCCAGGAGACTCTTGACCTCAATTCGTACGTCGCCCTCGGGGACAGCTTCACCGAGGGCCTGAACGACCCCGGCGCCGACGGTGCTTTCGCCGGCTGGGCCGACCGGCTGGCGGGGCTGCTCGCCGACGGCAGGCCGCCGGGCGGCTTCCGGTACGCCAACCTCGCGGTGCGCGGCCGGCTGCTGGACCAGATCATGGCCGAGCAGGTGCCGGAGGTCCGCCGGATCCGGCCCGACCTGGTCACCTTCTGCGCCGGCGGGAACGACATCCTGCGCCCGGGCAGCGACCCGGACGAGGTGGCCGAGCGCTTCGAGTCCGCCGTCGCCCAACTCGTCGACGCGGCGGGCACGGTGCTCATCTGCACCGGCTTCGACACGCGCGGCGTGCCGCTGTTCAAACACCTGCGCGGGAAGATCGCCACCTACAACGGCCACATGCGCGCCGTCGCCGACCGGTACGGCTGCAAGGTGGCCGACCTCTGGTCGCTGCGCGCCGTCCAGGACCGCCGTGCCTGGAGCGAGGACCGCCTGCACCTCTCCCCCGAGGGCCACCAGCGGGTCGCCCTGCTGGCCGCGCGCTCGCTGGGCCTGCGCACCGAGCAGGACCCGGAGGCCCCCTGGCCGTCCACCCCGGCGCTCTCCCCCGCCGAGCAGCGCCGGGAGGACCTCCAGTGGGCCCGCGAGTTCCTGCTGCCGTGGGTCGGCCGCCGACTGCGCGGGGAGTCCTCCGGCGACAACGTCGAGGCCAAGCGCCCCGAGCTGATGCCGCTCTGACGATCCGTCAGTCGATCGCCCGACGGACGGCGTCCGGCCGTCCGGCCGCCCTCGTACCTGCGCGGACCCCCGTGTGCACGAGGGCGGCCAGACCGGCGCCGACCAGGTACCAGAACAGATCCGGCGGGTTGAAGGTGGATCCGAGCACCAGCCGGGCGAGCACACTGCGCCGGGCCAGGTCGTCCGGGACCCCGGTCAGCTGGAACAGCTCCACGGCCCAGCTCAGGCCCGCCGCGGCCACGGCCGCGACCGGCGGCCGCAGCCGCGGCGCGACCAGCACCAGGAGCGCGTACAGGAGCACGGTGTAGAGGGCGTCACCCGCGTACTTGGCCACCTCGCCACCGGCCACGGTCCGCACCCCGAGCCCCGCGCCGACCGTGAGCACCGCCGCCACCGCGGCCGCGCCCCGGACCGCCCGCCGCCGCCCCCGAAGATCGTCCATCCCGGCACCCTACGGCCGGCCGGCACCTCCCGCCGACCCGCCCCGGCCCGGCCCGGCCCGTGCCGACCCGTGCCGACCGCCGACCGCCCCCGCACGCGACCGACCGCTCCCGACGAGCGACGACCGCCGACCGCCGACCGCCGACCGCCGACCGCCGACCGCCGCGGGAACCGCGGTCGCCTCCCGGTGCGTCCCTCCCTGCCGAAAGACCGGACGGGCGGACCGGTAGCCTGCTGGCCGGCCCGTTTCCGGGCCGGGTCCGCGCAGGTCGCGGGCGGGAACGACAGAGACAGGGCGGGGCGCAGTGACTCAGCTGACCGAGACGGTGAACGGGTCCGGGACAACGGCGGACGCGGCGGGAGCCGGGCACGGACCCGGGCGACGGTTCACCGTCGAGGGCTTCGCCCCGCGCCAGGACGGCGACGCGCGCGAGCGCGGCAAGGCCCTGCGCACCCGAACCCCGCGCGAGCGGCACGCCGAGTTCCCGCCCGTCACCGACCGCCCGACCGCGGTCCAGGCGATCGAGGCCTCCAACGAGGGCCGGCTGGCCGGGCTGGTGCCGATCCGGCTGGGCCGGATGGCCGCCACCCCGTTCGCCTTCCTGCGCGGTTCGGCCGGGCTGATGGCCGCCGATCTCACCGCCACACCGACCAGCGGCACCGTCGCCCAGCTCTGCGGCGACGCCCACGCGGCCAACTTCGGCCTCTACGGCGACGCTCGCGGCCGGCTCGTGATGGACATCAACGACTTCGACGAGACCGTCCCCGGCCCGTGGGAGTGGGACCTCAAGCGCCTCGCGGCGAGCCTGGTCCTGGCCGGCCGGGAGATAGGCGCCGACGAGACGACCGCCCGCCGGGCCGCCTTCGACGCGGCCGGCGCCTACCGCCGCACCATGCGCACCCTGGCCAAGCTCCCGGCGCTGGACGCCTGGAACGCCGTCGCCGACGAGCAGTTGGTCTCCTTCGCCCAGGCCCACGACCTGGCCGAGCTGCTGGAGAAGGTCGGCGCGAAGGCGCTCGGCAACACCAGCGCCCGGTTCGCCGCCAAGTCCGCCGTCCGCTCCGAGGACGGCGCCTGGCGCTTCACCGCGGCGCCGCCGGTACTCAGCGAGGTGACGGACGCCACGGCCGCCGCCGTCGCCGGCGCGCTCGGCGAGTACGTGGGGACCGTACCGAGCGAGCTGCACCCGCTGCTGTCCCGCTACCGGGTGCAGGACGTGGCGTTCCGGGTCGTCGGCACCGGCAGCGTCGGCACCCGCTCGTACGTCGTCCTGCTGACCGACCACCGCGAGCAGCCGCTGGTGCTCCAGGTGAAGGAGGCACGCCCGTCGGTGCTGCTGCCCCACCTGGCCCGGGCCGGCCACCCGGTGGCCGGGGCGGACGTCCACGAGGGCCGCCGGGTGGTCCGCGGGCAGAAGCGGATGCAGGTGGTCAGCGACACCCTGCTCGGTTGGACCACGGTCGACGGACTCCCCTACCAGGTACGTCAGTTCCGCAACCGCAAGGGCAGCGTGGACCCGGCCGCCCTGCTGCCCGCCCAGTTGGACGACTACGCCCGGATCACCGGCGCCCTGCTCGCCCGCGCCCACGCCCACACCGCCGACCCGGGGGTGATCAGCGGCTACTGCGGCAAGAACGAGGCCCTGGACGAGGCGGTGGCCACCTTCGCGGTCGCCTACGCCGACCGTACCGAGGCCGACCACGCCGACCTCCTCACCGCCATCCGCGCCGGACGCCTCCCGGCCGAGCACGGCGTCTGACCGGCACCCCCGGCCCGGCGCTCCCGAGCGCCGGGCCGGGGGAATCGTCCGTCCCGACGCCGAAGCCACGCCCCGACAGCTCGGCGAAGAGACCGTGACGCCGAGCGAGCTCGGCGCCAAGGTGCGCGCACAGGAGTCGTTCGCCGCGCTCGCGGAGGCGCCGGTCGTCGTCCTGGGGTCCGCCTTCTTCATCGACACGATCATCGAACACGTCTGGAACCACGCCTTCGCCCCGCTGACCCGGGTGACCAACGTCCGCGCCCGCTACTCCAGATCGAACTGGCTGGATCCGCGCGCCAACATCGGCGCCTACCTGGACACGTTCGCTTCCGAGCGGCTCTGACCGCGACCGCCCGACCACGCCCCGGCCCGGGACCGTCGGCCGGGACGTCAGGGGGCGAGGAACGGGGCCACGGCCGCGACGAACTCCGCCGGGCGGTCCCGATGCACCAGGTGGCCCGCGTCGACGGTGACCAGGCGGCAGTCGGGGATCAGTCCGGCCAGCTCGGCCAACCCGGACTGCGGGACGTGGCTGCTGGGTCCGCCCGCCACCAGCAGGGTGGGGGCGGTGATCGCGGTCATCCGCTCCAGCCGGCGCGGGTCGGGCCGGTCGATCTGTCCCTTGACCGCCCGGACCACCGCCCAGTCGAAGTCGACGGGTTCCTCGGGGGCGTCCGCGACCGGGCTCGCCGGGCGGGGGCGCGGGGCGGGGACGTCCTCCAGGACGAGCCGGCCGACCCGGTCCGGCCGGTCCTGGGCGAGCAGGTAGGCGACCACGCCGCCCATCGAGTGCCCGACCACGTCCACCCGCTCCAGGCCGTGCGCGTCCAGCAGGGCGAGCACGTCGTCCCGCATCGCCTCCAGGCCGTACCGGCCGGGGCGGCCGCTGTCGCCGTGACCGCGCAGGTCGAGGGCGTGGACGCGGTGGTGCGGGGCGAGGGCGGGAAGCACCACGTCCCAGTCGGTGGCCCGCTCCCCGAGGGCGTGCAGCAGGACCAACGGCGGGCCGTCGGCCGGGCCGCTCTCCCGGCAGGCGAGGGAGAGGCCCGGCAGGTCGACCATCAGCGGTTCGGTCATACCGGCCACCGTAGTACGGGCCCGGCCGGGCCCGGCCGGGCGTTCGCCCAGCGCTCAACCCGTCGACGCTCCGTGCGGCAGCGCCCGACACGTCCACGCCCGACACGTCCGCGCCCGACGCCGCGGCGTCAACGCGTCGGCGTGCTCTCCCGCGCGGGGCCGCCCGCCGCCGCTCCACCCGCCGCTCCACCGGGTGCGGCCCCGGCCGCCGCCCGGGCCGCCGCCCGTTCCGACGCCCGGCCCGCCAGCACCGAGGCGACCACCGCCAGCGCCGCCACCGCCGCGCAGACACCGCTCGCCCACGCGAACGCCGCCCGGTGCCCGCCGCCACCGCCGGTCGCCCGCAGGTAGACGCCGGACAGCGCCGAGACGCTGACCGCCGCCGCGATCCGCTGCGCCATCTGCAGGATCGCCCCGCTCACCCCGGCCGCCTCGGCCGGCGCGTGCCGCAGCACGAACGCCTGGTTGGTGGCCGCCATCAGCCCGACCGAGGCGCCGCCCAGCAGTTGGAGCAGTGCGAGCAGCCAGGGCAGCGGACCGGTCGGTGCCCAGCGCGCGACCAGGCCGCCCGCGAGCATCACCAGCGCCGAGCCGGCCATGCCCGCGGTGACGGTCCGCCGGCCGAACCGCTGGACGACCCGCCAGGCGAACGCCGAGGCGAAGCCCATCGCGACCGCCGACGGCAGCGCGACCAGGGCCGCGCCCATCGGCGAGAGACCCAGGCCGTCCTGGAGGAACATCGTCAGCACCAGTCCGGCGGCCAGCGAGGAGCCGAACTGCGCCATCGCCAGTGCCGTCCCCAGCGCGTAGGGCGCGGAGCGGGTCAGCGCCGGGTGGATCAGCGGGTGGCCGCCGCGCCGGGCGTAGCGGTGCTGCCACCGGGCCAGCGCGCCGAGCAGTGCGGCCGCCGCGACGGCGAAGCCGAGCCAGCCGGCCCAGCCCGGGGGCTGGACGAAGGGCAGCATCAGCGCCAGGGTCAGCGCGGCGACGAGCAGCAGTCCGACCAGGTCGAGGTCGGCGTGCCGGGCACTGGGGCGCGGGCGAGGCAGGTGGCGGACCGCCAGCAACAGGGTGACCAGTCCGAACGGCACGTTGAGCAGGAAGGTCAGCCGCCAGCCCTGTTCCGGTCCGACGGCGGCGAGCACCGCGCCGCCGATCGGCGGGCCGAGGGCGAAGGCGAGACCGCCGGTCACGGCGTACATCCCGAGCGCGCGGGCCCGCAGCTGGCCCTGGAAGACGTCCTGGAGGGTGCCGATCATCTGGGAGTTCACCAGTCCGGCGCCGGCGCCCTGGAGCAGCCGGGCGGTGACCAGCACCCAGGGCTCGGTGGCGGTCGCGGAGAGCAGGCTGACGACGGTGAACAGGGCGAGGCCGCCGACGAAGAACCACTTGCGGCCGCGGACGTCGCCCAGCCGCCCGCCGGGTATCAGGGCCAGGCCGAAGGCCAGCGAGTAGCCGGCGACGATCCACTGGAGGTGCGCGGGCTGGGCGTGCAGCGACTCGCGCAGCGCGGGGATCGCGGTGTTGAGCACCGACTGGTCGATGAGGGTGGTGAAGCCGCCGGCGACACAGACCAGCAGCACCCGCCGCCCGGCCGCGTCGAACCGCTCCTTGACCGGCGGCGCCGGTATCGCGCCGGTCGCGTTCACGGTTCGACCACCACCAGCGCGTACCTGGCACCGGCCGGGCCGGGGCAGTGGAAGCGGCTGGTCTCGGCGGTGAACCGCAGGCAGTCCCCTGCCTCCAGCAGGTGCTCCGTGCCGTCGACGGTCATCGACAGCAGGCCGTCCAGCACCCAGAGGTGGTGCTCCCGGCCGGTGTTGTCGGGCTTGTCGTAGGCGATGTCGGCACCGGCCGGCAGCCGTCCCTCGATCACCTCGGCCCGCAGTGAGCCGTGCGGCGGCGAGACGGAGCGCCGGACGTACCCGGTCGCCTCGTCCCGCCAGACCCGCTGGTCCCCGGCCCGCACCAGCCGGGCGGGCGCGGCCTCGACCTCGGCGAGCAGCCGCGACATGCTCCGCCCGTACACCGCGCAGAGCCGCCCGAGCAGCGCCGCCGTCGGGCTCACCTCGGCCCGTTCGACGCGCGACAGCGTGGAGCGGCTGACGTCCGCCCGCCGCGCCAGCTCCTCCAGCGTCCATCCGCGTTCGACCCGCAGTTCGGCGAGCCGTTCCGCCAGCCGCTCGTCGGCGGCCGTTTCCATTCCCATATTCGTGATGCTATCCCGGATATGGGACATCGAGGGGGGACGGCGGGAGGACGAGCACGGGACGACGACGGGACTGCTTCGGGACGGCTCCGGGACGGATGCGGGACGCCCCCGGCCCGGCCCCCCGGTCGGAAGGGGCGCGGACCGGGCCGACCCTTCGCCCCAGGGGCGAACAGCTGGCCGCGCCGGACGCACCGGCGGTGAACTGCTTCCGGACGCCCCGTGGGCGCCCGGAAGCGCAGCTGATCCAGTCCCCGTTCCGTCCCCGGAAGGACCACCCATGCTCTCCGCCCGTGCCGCCCGTCTGCTCGCCGTGGCCACGCTCGGCCTCGGTGCCACCCTCACCCTGAGCCCCGGCCAGGCGTTCGCCGCCGAGGGCAACTTCGCGATCGGCTCGGGGTCCTGCCAGGCCGTCGAGAAGATCGAACTGCACTTCGTCAACGGCGCCTGGCACGACGAGATGGCGAACAACCCGACCCAGAACTCGGCGAGCGACCCCTACCGGTGTCGCTTCACGGTCTACGACAACGGCAACCTGATCTGGAGCTCCTCCCCCGCCACCGGCACCGGGGCCCAGTCGCCGTGGTTCTACGACGGTCCGGGCCACAGCATGAAGGCGTGCGTCCAGCGCTACTACAACGCCACACCGCAGGGCACGGCCAGCTGCGGCCCGCTCAACTGACCCCGGTCCCGACCGGGTCGGCCCCGGCCCGGCCGTGTCGCGCGGCCGGGCCGGGGCCGACCGGGCGTCCGGCGGCTCACGTGCCCGCCGACAACAGGGCGCGCCCGAGCGGTGCCACGAGGTGGCGGACGTGACGCCCCTGCCGTTGCGTCGTGATCGCCCCCGTCGTCCGCAGGGCGGTGGCGTGGGCACTCGCGGTGGACAGACCGATACCGAGGCGGGCCGCGAGTTCGGTGGTGCTGCAGGGCGCCTGCCCGACGGCCCGCAGGACGCGGGCGCGGGCCGGACCGATCAGGCCGGTCAGCGGGTCGGCCCCGGTCCGCTCGCGCTCGGCGGACGGGCCGACGGCCGGGTGGAGCAGCACCGCCGGCCGGCCCGGCACCAGGACGGCGCCGACGCCGTCCTGGACGAAGAAGTTCGGGTGCAGCTCCAGACCCCGGCCGTCCAGGTCGACGGTCCGGTCCGGTCCGCCCACCGCGCACCGGAGCACGCCCTCCTCCTGCCAGCCGACGCGGTGGTGGAGCACTCCCAGCATGGCGCCGATGCCGGCCTCGCCGGAGACGTGGGCGCGGTGGGCGATGTCGGTCCGCAGATGGCGCTGGATGTCGGACCAGTCCTCGGCGAGGCAGGCCCGGAACAGGGCCAGGGCGCCGCCGGCGAGCAGCCGCAGCCGGCGGGTGTCGCCGTCGCGGAGCTCGACGACGATCCGGGGCACACCCCGCCCGGCGCCGTATCCGGCGAGCGCCTGCCGCAACTCGGCCGCGGTGGTGGCCACCAGGGCGTCGAGTTCGTCGGCGAGCTGCCGGTCGGTGCCCTGGGGATGGGTCACCAGGAAGTCCGGCACACCGCTCCGGCAGGCGCCCACCACCTCGAGCAGCGGGGCCGCGCTGTGCGGTATCCGGCCGCGCATCCGCGTCCACCAACGGGCCCGGCGGGCACCGGCCCAGGTCGGGGATCCGGTCAGGGCGGTCAGGACGTGGTCCATCGGTGAGACCACGAACCGGGTCCGGGCGAGATCCGGGACAGCAAAGTTGACGGTCAGCACACATCCCCCAGAGGCCCGGTCGCTTCGGCCTGTGCTTCGCGGTGCGACGGCTGTCCCCGGCCGGGTTCGGCGACAGGCCGGATCGGCGCTGCCCGACGGGCGGGTGGTCCCGGCCGGGGGCGGCGGCGTCGGGGACCATCCTGTGCCTCGGTACCGGCTCCTTCCATGGCGGGAACCCGGCGTTCACCCGGCGTTCCGGGCGGGCGACCGGCGTCGCCGGGCCGGGCGGCAGGGGCGCGGACAGCGCTCCGCCCCGCCGGACGAGGTCCGGCGGGGCGGGGGCGACGGGACGGCGGGACAGTGGACGGCGGGGCGACGGGACAGCGGGGCGGCGGGACGGCGGCGGGCGACCGGCCTTGCGCGACCGGCGTCAGGCCAGGGCCTCCACGCGGGCGCGCAGCTTCTCGAACTCCGACCGTTGGCCCGGGTGGACCTTGGTGACGTGCAGGGCCGTCTGCTTGATCATGGCGGCCAGCTCCCCGAGGACGTCCTGCGGGACCGGCGTGCGGCCGCGGACGGCGCGGAGCGCCTCGATGTCCTCGGCGAAGTACGCGGCGAGACCGGTCAGGACCTCCCCGTCCGGCTCGTCCGGCAACGCGACCATGGCGGGGGTGTCCCTCGCCGTGCGCTCCCAGCGGAACCGCATGTCGGCGAGGACGGCGGCATCGAGCTCGACGGCCAGGGCCGCCCACTCCGCGGCGCTCGGCCGGACGGCCGGCACGGCCGCGAAGACACTCCGGAGCGTGGCGATGCCCTGTCCCTCCACCTCCCGGTCCTGGTCGACCAGGGCGCGGACGAGTTCCCGCGCCCGCTGGGCGAAGGGCTTCGCCTCCGCCAGGCCGGCGGTGCCCTCGATCACGGCGTCCAGCAGGAGTTCGGCGAGCGCCAGGGGCGCGCAGTCGACCGTGGCGCGCGGGATCCGCAGGGCGCCGGAGGCCGAGTCGAAGGTGATCCGGCCGCTGCCCTCGGCCAGCACCGGGTCGATCCGGTCCAACGCGTACTTGAGCTGGCTGAGGTAGGGGAACAGCTGGGCCACCACGGCCTGGTCCTTCGGGAGCAGTCCGGCGACGCCGTCGCGCACGGTCCGCCGGGTGATGTACCCCCAGGAGGCCAGTTGGTTCTCCAGCTCGAGCAGGCGGGCCTGGCGCTTCCAGACGGACCACTCGGGCGTGTTCCACTTCGCCTCGGTGAAGGTGGTCCAGGCGAAGCCCTCGCAGTCCGAGGCGCGGACCCAGGCCCGGTTGACCATGATGTCGAGCCAGGCCAGCGCGCCGCCGAGGGTGGTGGTCCCCGACCGCTTCGCCAGCAGCCCGCGCCGGGCCGGCAGCCGCCCGAACGTCTGGTACCGACCCCAGGCGTTCTCGCTCCGCTCGACGAGCAGTGCGGCTGCGGCCGCGTAGGTGTCGGCGTTGCTCCGGGCCAGCTCCGCGGACAGGTACGTCCAGGCCCAGCCGCGGCGGTACGCGTAGTCCTTGACCGGGTGGTTCCCGATGCCCTCGTTGAGGCTGTGGGACAGCTCGTGCACCAGGGTGAGGACGCGGTTGGTGAGGCCCCGGGTGCCCGGGCCGACCAGGCTCGGACGGAGCTGGATCTCCCGCACCGACGGGACTTCCCCGTTGCTGATCACCGTGTTCGCCCCCATCGTGGCGGGCAGGTCCTCCCGCACCACGAACGTGACCTCGCGCATCCGGTGGCCCAGCCGGGCGAAGCGCTGCTGGAAGGCATGGTAGTCCGGGGCGCCTCCCGGGCCGTTCAGCACCGTGGTCGCGGTCAGCTCCGCCACGGTGCCGAGGGCGACGATCGCGTCGATCCGGGCGGTGATCGCGGCCAGCACCTTCTGCTCGGCCAGGGACAGGTCTCGGGTCAAGGGGGGTTCCTCCGCGGCTCGTTTCGCCAACCGGCTTTCCTGGCAGGCCGGTTCACTCGGCGATGTGCGGACGGAATGATGACAGGAGCGAATGGACAACGAATAAACACCGGGCGCCCGGTTTTCGTCCGCACCCCGACGGACCGGGCCCGGCGTGCCCCCGGGCCCGTCGTCGGTTCCGGAAGAACAGGCTGACGATCATATGATGTCCGCGATCGAGGGCCGGGTGGCCCAGGCAAAACACGGGGGAACCACATGTTCGGCATCATCAGACCCTGCCGCCACCGGCTCTCGGAGCGGCTCCAGGCGAGCTGGACGGCCCATCTCTGCGGCCTCTGCCTGGCTCTGCGCGACGACCACGGGCAGTTGGCACGGACCGCCACCAACTACGACGGGCTGATCATCTCGGTACTGGTCGAGGCCCAGGCCGACGCCGGGCACACCGCCGGCGGCGCCGGCCGGCGGACCGCCGGGCCGTGTCCGCTGCGCGGCATGCGGACGGCCTCGGTCGCGCGGGGCGAGGGCGCCCGGCTGGCGGCCGCCGTCTCGCTGGCGCTCGCCTCGGTGAAGATCCGCGACCATGTCGAGGACCAGGACGGCGTGTTCGCCCGGCGCCCGGTCGCGGCCGGCGCGCGGGCGGTCACCCGGCGCTGGGACCGCAAGAGCTCCGGCAGCGCTTCGGTGGTCGGCTTCGACACCTCGGTCCTGCTGGACGCGGCCGCCCGCCAGGGCGAGCTGGAGCGCGAACTGCCCGCCGGCGGCTCGGTGCTGCTGGTCACCGAGCCCACCGAGACCGCCACCGCCGCCGCGTTCGCGCACACCGCCGTGCTGGCCGGACGGCCGGGGAACGAGGCGCCGCTGGCCGAGGCCGGGCGGCTGTTCGGACGGCTGGCGCACCTGCTCGACGCCGCCGAGGACCAGGAGGCCGACGCCGCGAGCGGCGCCTGGAACCCGCTCGACGCCACCGGCACCGAGCGCGCCGAGGCCGAACGGCTGTGCCGGGACGCCGTGCACGGTATCCGGCTGGCCCTGCGGGACGTCGAGCTCACGGACCGGGCCCTGGTGCACATCCTGCTCGCCCACGAGACCGAGCGGGCCGTCGAGCGGGTCTTCGGGCGGCCCGGCCACGCCGCCTGCCGGGTCGGGCACGAGGCCGGCGCCTCTCCCGTCGGCGATCAGCAGCACGGCCACGGACAGCACGGCCACTCGCAGCACGGGCACTCGCAGCACGGCCGTACGGACCGGGGCGCGACCGGCTCCAACCCCTACCAGAGCCCGCCGCGGCACGACCCCGGCCAGGCCCCGCCGCAAGGTCCGGGCGCCCCCGTCCCGCCCTGGGTCCCGCAGGGCCCCGGCTTCACGCCGCCCGGCGCGCCGCCGCCCAACAGCCGCAATCTGCTGGCCGGTTGCGCCGCCTGGGCGCTGATGGGCTGCACCTGCCAGCTGCTCTGCTGCGAGCACAACCACCCGTTCTCCGGCGAGCGCCGCGAGGGCTTCTGCGCCCGCAACGAGTGCTGCGACTGCGGCAACTGCTGCGACAGCTGCCAGTGCTGCGGCGAGAACGCCCAGTGCTGCAACGACTGCGGCTGCTGCGACGGTTGTGACGGCTGCGACTGCGGCTGCGACTGCTGAGGCCGGTCCGGTCGCCGTGGGCCGCCGGGTCCGGGGCACTGCTGCTCCGCACCCGGCGGCGGCGCGCCGTGACGCCCCGTCGCCGCCGGCCTGCGGCGACCGACCCGAACGCGGCGTCAGGCCGCGAGACCGACGCCCAGGGTGACGGCGACGGGGACGAGGTAGAGCAGCGGGAAGGGCACGGTCTTGAACGAGCGGGCCCGGACGTTGGTCAGCACGGCGCCGGCGAAGTAGAGGATCAGGCCGATCGCGGCGGCGACACCGATCGCCGGAACCGCGAGGCCGACCAGCAGGCCGGCGGCACCGGCGAGCTTCGCCGCGGCGAGCCAGCTCCACCACGCGCGAGGCACCCCGTAGTCGACGAGCGGCTGGGTCACGAACTCGGCCCGGCGGGCCAGCGAGACGCCGGAGAAGCCGACCCAGAGGGCGCTGACGACGGCGAGGACGACGTGGGCGACAGACATGGTGGTACCTCGTTCACGTGTGGAAGGGGTGGCGGAAGGCGAATCGAGCGCTCCGCCCCGACGGTTCGTGGGTCGACGCTGCACCGACCCGCGAAACGCACCCGGTGTGACAGCACTGCCGGGGGAGTTCTTCGCGGGACGGTCCGAAGCGGTGGTGGCCCGAAGCGGTGGTGGTCGGACGCGGTGGCGGTCCCGCGGTGCCGGACGTGCCGGGAGCAGGGACCGCACCATCGGCAACGGGTGCCATCCGCACCCGGCCGTTCGTCCCGATCGGACGCGGCGGCGGTCCCGCTCAGCCGGACACACCGGCAGCAGGGACCGCACCATCGGCAACGGGTGCCATCCGCACCCGGCCGTTCGTCCGGATCCGACGCGGCGGCGGTCCCGCGGTGCCGGACGTGCCGGAAGCAGGGACCGCACCATCGGCAACGGGTGCCATCCGCACCCGGCCGTTCGTCGCGCCAGGACAGAATGATGTCCGCGATCGGCCTCCACCGCGACCAAGATCAATCACCACAGTCACACCCAAGAGCCGACCAATGGGACACGCCGTGATCGAATCGAGACCGACCGGCCATCACCGCCGGGGCCGACCACCGCCGATCGTGAGCGAGAGCCCGGGGCCGCGGGAGTGTGGGCCCACAGCTCCCCCAGGTGGAGCCGGACCCGGTCCGACGGCGTGCCCCCGGCCCGGCCGGCTCCGCCTCGCGGCGTACCCGCCGTCCCCCGGCGGGGCGACGCGCCGGAGCGCGACCGCTACCTAACGTGGCGTCATGTCGAAGACCGCCCGGTGGCGTTCCGCCGCCCTGCCGATCGCCTCCACCGCCCTGGTGCTGACCCTGGCCGGCCCGGCCGCCGCCTCCGCCCCGGCTGCCGCCACCGCCATCGCCGGCACGACCGCCGGCACGACCGCCGGCACGACCGCCCCCGAAGCCGCGCCGGACGCCGCCGGTCCGCGGGTTCCGGCCACCAGTACCCACCGGCCCGTCGGGACGACCTCGGCCCGCCTGGTCGACCGGGACCGGCCCGACCCCTGGCGCCCGGACAAGCCGTCCCGCGAGCTGATGGTCACCTTCTGGTATCCGTCCGACTCCGCCCGGGGCGCCCACGCGCCCTACCTGTCAAGGGAGTTGTCCACCGCCCTGTACGGCAGCGAAGGTCCGGCCGGGATCCGGACCGGCGCCGTGGCCGGGGCCAGGCCCACCCCGGGACGCCATCCGCTGGTCCTGCTCTCCCCCGGTTTCGGCCTGAGCCGCACCACCCTCACCGCGCTCGGCGAGGAACTCGCCTCCCGGGGCTACGCGGTGGCCGCCGTCGACCACACCTACGAGACCTCGGTGGAGTTCCCGGGCGGGCGGATCGAACCCTGCCTGGTCTGCGGGCGGGAGGGGACCGACCCGGACTTCGGCGCCACGGCCTCCCGTGCCCGGGCCGCCGACCTGCGCTTCGTGATCGACCGGCTCACCGCCCCCGGGAACCGCGGCCCGGTCCGCGGGCTCACCGTCGATCCGGGGCGGATCGGCGCGGCGGGCCATTCGCTCGGCGGCGCGGCCGCCCTGGAGGCGATGGGCGAGGACCGCCGGATCCGCGCCGCCGCGAACCTGGACGGCAGCGTCTGGATCCCGCCCACCGGCCTCCGCTCGCGCCCCATCCTGCTGTTCAGCGCCCAGCTCGGCGGCTCCCCGGGCGCCACCGCGAACTGGGACGACACCTGGAAGCGGCTCACCGGCCCCCGGTACTGGGTGGACCTGCCGACCGCCGGGCACCTCTCGTTCTCCGACGAGCACTGGGCGGTGGACGCCCTCGGCACCCGCGACCAGCTACCGGCCGACTCGGGGCCCGAGCTCTTCGGCACCGTCCGCGGCGACCGCGCGCTCGCCGCCACCCGCGCCTACCTCGGCGCGTTCCTCGACCGGCACCTGCTGGGCCGGCAGGCCCCGCTGCTCGACCGGCCCTCGCGGGCCTTCCCCGAGGTCCGCTTCGCCAAGTAGCGGTCCCGGCACGGCGCTCCGGGCGGGCTCGCCCGTCCGGGCGCCGCGCTGCCACAGCGGCAGCACCTCGACCCGGGCGGCCGGGCGGCGGTCCCCCGGGCGATGGTCCGCCGGACGGCGCTCACCCATCGCGGCCCACCGCCGGTCTCGGCGCCCCGCCCGTCCGCACGGCCGCCGCACCGCGGCGGTCGGCCGCCAGTGAGTCCTCCAGCCGGGCCAGCAGCACCCGGAAGCGGTCCGTGTCCTCGGCCGTCATCCGGCCGCCCTCGGCCGGGGTCCGCATGCCCCGCCCGCCCCTCGTTCCCTCGGTCATGCCCCGACCCTAGGCACCGACGATCAACGCCGGATAAACGGAGGGGAACCGGCCGAACGGAACCCCTTCGACCGTGCGCGCTCAGGAGCGGTGCTCGGCCCGGTGCGCGGCCCGGTACCCGGTGTGGTGCTCGGACCCGTGGCAGCGCCGGTGCCCGGCTCGTGGCGAGGGTGGTGCTCAGGCTCGCCCGAGCACCCGGTCCACCGTGATCTCGACGACCACCCGGTCCGGATTCACCCGGGGCTCGCGGTAGCGCTCGGCATAACGGCGCTCCGCGTCGGCCACCGCCGCCGGCTCCTGCCGGACCACGGCCACGCCCTCCAGCGTCGACCAGCGAGCCCGGTCCACCTGGCAGACCGCGACCCGCTGGCCCGCCGCCCCGGCCTCCAGCACGTTCCGCACCTTCCGGCTGGTCCGGCTGCTGATCACCCGCGCGGTCCCGGTCTCCGGGTCGAAGGTCACCCCCACCGGCACCACGTGCGGCGAGCCGTCCGGGCGCAGCGTGGTCAGGGTGGCGATGTGCCGCTCCCGCCAGAAGGCGAGGAAGGCGTCGTCGAGCGCGCGGGGATCATGGGCCATGCCCGCGATGCTACGTCGCCGAACCCGGCGGACGACCGCCGGGCCCGGGGGCGCGTGTCCGGGCCCGGCTGCGTGTGTCCGGGCCCGGCTGCGCGCGCCGGGCCCGGGGGCGCGTCCGGGGCACCTCGCCAGTCCCCGGACGCGCGGACGCGCGCCTCAGTGCCCGCGGGCGATCCACTCCGGCAGGGCCGGGCCCTCGGCGCCGATGGTGGTCGGGTCGCCGTGGCCGGTGCGGACCACCGTCTCCGGCGGCAACGTCAGCAGGCGCTCCCGGATCGAGTCGATGATGGTCGGGAAGTGCGAGAACGACCGGCCGGTGGCCCCGGGGCCGCCGTGGAACAGGGTGTCACCGGTGAACACGGTGCCCAGCTCCGGGGCGTACAGGCAGACCGCGCCCGGCGCGTGCCCCGGGGTGTGCAGGACGGTCAGCGCCGTACCGGCGACCTCGATCCGCTGCCCGTCGGCGAGTTCGCCGTCCGGCAGCCGGTCGGGGTGGGTGAGCTTCCACAGCGGCAGGTCGTCCGGGTGCAGCAGGATCGGCGCACCGGTGCGCTCGGCGAGCGCGGGGGCGGCGTCGATGTGGTCGTTGTGGGCGTGGGTGGAGACGACGGCGAGCAGCCGGCGCCCGCCGAGGGCCGCCTCGATCGCCGCGGCGTCGTGGGCCGCGTCGATCACCACGGCCTCCGCGTCGTCGCCGACGATCCAGACGTTGTTCTCAACCTCCCAGCTGCCGCCGTCGAGTTCGAAGGTGCCGGCAGTGACGAGCCGGTCGATCCGGAGGCCGCCGGTGCTCACAGGACCACCACCGAACGGAGCACGTCGCCGTGGTGCATGCGATCGAACGCCTGCTCCACCGCGTCGAGTTCGATGGTCTCGCTGACGAACGCGCCGAGGTCCAGGCGACCCTGGAGGTAGAGGTCGATCAGCATCGGGAAGTCCCGCGAGGGCAGGCAGTCGCCGTACCAGGAGGACTTCAGCGCACCGCCGCGGCCGAACACGTCGAGCAGCGGAAGCTCCAGCTGCATCTCCGGCGTCGGCACGCCGACCAGGACGACGGTGCCGGCCAGGTCGCGGGCGTAGAAGGCCTGCTTGTAGGTCTCCGGGCGGCCGACCGCCTCGACCACGACGTCCGCGCCGTTCCCGTCGGTCAGCTCGCGGATGGCTTCGACGGCGTCGGTGGCGGTCGAGTTGACGGTGTGGGTGGCACCGAGCTTCCGGGCGGTGGCGAGCTTGCGGTCGTCGATGTCCACCGCGATGATCTTCGCCGCGCCGGCCAGCCGGGACCCCAGCACGGCGGCCCCGCCGACCCCGCCGCAGCCGATCACGGCGACCGAGTCGCCGCGGCCGACGTTGCCGGTGTTGATCGCGGCGCCGATGCCCGCCATCACACCGCAGCCGAGCAGCCCGGCGACGGCCGGGTCGGCGGCCGGGTCGACCTTGGTGCACTGGCCGGCGGCGACCAGGGTCTTCTCGGCGAACGCGCCGATGCCCAGGGCCGGGGACAGCTCGGTGCCGTCCAGCAGCGTCATCCTCTGCTTGGCGTTGTGGGTGTTGAAGCAGTACTGCGGGCGCCCGCGCCGGCAGGCACGGCACTGGCCGCAGACGGCGCGCCAGTTGAGGACCACGAAGTCGCCGGTCGCGACCTCGGTGACGCCCTCGCCGACCGTCTCCACGATGCCCGCGGCCTCGTGCCCCAGCAGGAAGGGGAACTCGTCGTTGATCCCGCCCTCGCGGTAGTGCAGATCGGTGTGGCACACCCCGCAGGCCTGGATCCGCACCACCACCTCGCCCGGCCCGGGGTCGGGCACGACGATCGTCGTCACCTCCACGGGTGCGCCCTTGGCGCGCGCGACGACTGCCTTGACCTGCTGGGCCATCCGGTTCTCCTCCGTCGGCCGGTGCCCCTGCGCACCGGCGTGACCTGCGTCGACGCGAGTCGGACGACCCGCCCGAGCAGCCTAGCGCCCGCCACGTCGGGTGGCCGGGGAACGCCCCTGGTGATCCGTCCCACTGGTCGCCCCGGCCCGCCGGGGGCACGCCTGCCCGGCGGGCGGTCGCACCCCCTCCCGCACCCCGCCCGCGCCCTGCCGACACCCCTGCCGACACCCCCGCCGACACCCGTTCCGCACCGCACCGGCACTCGGTCCGCACCCCGCCGGCACCCCGTCCGCACCGCGCCGCCACCCGCCGGCGACCGTTCCGGGGCGCGAGCCGGGGCGCGCGGCCACCGCTGAGCGCCCGTCAGTGTCGTCGCGCCCTCACCGCCCCCTTCCCACCCCGGCGTTGGCTGGTTTCGTCGCTGACTGTGGCCCGTCGCCCACGTACGGTCGAAGCCAACCCGGCCCACTCGGCACGCCGTCGACCACGCCGCCCGTCCCCGCGCACCGCCCGGATCCACCCCCCGTCGGCCGCCCTCCAAGCGGCCACCGCCCTGGAGTCTGGAGTACGGATGTCCGCCGAGAACAGTGCCACCGGTGCCGGAACCGGCACCGCCCCCGACCCCCGTCCCGCCGACCTGGCCGTCCTGCCGCCGCTGCACTGCCTGCGGCTGCTCGAGCCCGGCCCGCCCCGGCTGGCCGCCCTGCCCACCGGCACCCCCATCTGGCTGGTCAGCCGGCACGCCGACGTCCGCCAGGTGCTGACCGACCCGCGCCTCGGGCGCGCGCCCCTCTACGCCCCCGGCGCCCCGCCCGTCTCGCTCACCCCGAACCTGCTCGACGACCCGTCCTCGATGCTCAACATCGACGGCGTCGAGCACCAGCGGCTGCGCCGCACCGTGCAGCGCGCCTTCACCCCGCGCGCGATCGCCCGGTGGCGCCCCTGGGTCGCCTCGGTCGTGGAGAGCCTGATCGACGAGCTGATCGACCGGGGCTCGCCCACCGACATCGTCGCCGGCTACACCCGTCCGCTGCCGATCGCCGTGATCAGCCGGCTGATGGGCCTGGACGGTGTCGACAGCAAGCGGCTGGAGCACTGGAGCGACCACGCCCTGTCCGCCACCGCGTACTCGGCGGAGGCCATCCGCACCGCGATGACCGAGTTCGCCGGCTTCGGCGCCGAGGTGATCGCCGAACGCCGTGCCGCGCCCGGCGACGACCTCGTCAGCAGCCTGCTCGCGGCCGCCGCCGACACCCCGGGGATCACCGAGGAGCAGATCGTCTCGCTCGTCATCGGCCTGGTCGTGGCCGGGCACGAGACCACCATGACCTCCCTCGGCAACGCCCTGGTGTATCTGCTCAGCGACGGGCACGACGCCTGGCAGCAGCTCGCCTCCGACGAGCAGAGCGCCGCCGACGCCACCGAACAGCTGCTGCGCGCCGTCCCGCTGGGGGACTCCGACGTCCTGCCGGGGCTGCTGCGGCGGGCCGTCGAGGACCTCGACATCGGCGGGGTGCGGATCCCGGCCGGGAGCGTGGTCGCCGCCGACACCGGCGCCGCCAACAACGACCCCGAGGTGTTCACCGGGGACCTGCTGACCGAGCTCTTCTCCCCGCTCGCCGCACCGATGTACACCTTCGGCGCCGGACCGCACCACTGCCTGGGGGCCTGGCTGGCCCGGATGGAACTGGAGCTCGCCCTGCACCGGCTGGCCCGCCGGCTGCCCTCGCTGCGGCTCGCCGGGACGGTGGAGGCCATCGACTGGCGGCGCGGCCTGCTCACCCGCAGCCCGCAGCAGCTGCGGGTCTCCTGGTGACGGGTCGGGAGGCGACCGGGGCGGCGCCGGCGGTCATCGTCCAGGTGGACCGGGACCGGTGCATCGGCTCGGGCATGTGCGCGGCCACCGCACCCGGTTCGCTGGCGCTCGGCACCGACGGGCTCGCCCGGCCGGTGCGGGAACAGCCGACCGGCGCCGCCGGAGAGCCGCTGACCTCGGAGCTGGCCGACGCGGTCGACTACTGCCCGGTCGAGGCGCTCTCCCTGTACGGGGCCCGGGACGGGCGGCGGATCGACCCGACCGGCTGACCGGCGGGGGGGGGGGGGGCGCCGCCCCCCCCCCCCCCCCCCCCCCCCCCCCCCCCCCCCCCCACCACCCCCCCCCCCCCCCCCCCCCCCCCCCCCCCCCCCCCCCCCCCCCCCCCCCCACGT
>NZ_JBIVGI010000033.1:70826-91294 GCF_044748625.1 Kitasatospora sp. NPDC089913
GGGGCGCGTCGCGGCGGGGCCTGGGGGGGGGGGGGGGGGGGGGGCGCGCGCGCGGGGGGGGGGGGGGGCGCGCGGGGGGGGGCGGGGCGGGGGCGCCCCCCCCCCCCCCCCCCCGCCGTCGGGACCTCCGAAGCCGTCGGGCCCCCGGGGAACCGGGGTCCGGGCATCCGGCAGTCCGGCAGTCCGGCAGTCCGGGGGGCCGGGGGGCCGTCCGGGCGCCGGGGTCAGCCCGCCGCCGCCACCGCGTGCCGGACCTCCGCCGCCGGATCGCCCTCGTGGTACGGGCGCTCGCTGTCCTCGATGTGGTCCAGGAACTCCTGGTACCGCAGGGCGTAGCCGAAGTGCACCAGCGGCCCGGCCAGCTCCAGCGCCCGTTCCGGCAGGCACCCCGGCACCCGCTCGCGCCAGGCCCGGGCCCACTCCCCGGCCGCCTGCTCCCAGCGCTCCCCGTCCACGAAGCCGCGCGGCCGCAGCCCGTCCGTCACCGGGTGGCCGAAACAGGTGTCGGCGAAGTCGATCACCACCAGCCCGGAGCCGTCGGAACGCCAGTTGCCGGGGTGGAAGTCACCGTGCACCACGGTCTCCGGCAGTCCGCAGGCCGCGAGTTCCCCGACCAGCTCCGGCAGGCGCGCGGCCAGGGCCCGCGCGGCGTCCAGTTCCTCGCCCGTCAGCTCGGCCGTCGCGGCCAGCCGGTCGAGCAGGCCCGGGACGGCGGCGGCCACCGCACCGGGGGTGCGGTCGGGCAGCCCGGCCGCACCGGCCCGGCCTTCGGCGGCCAGCGCCACCTGTGCGGTGACCAGGCCCGTCACGGCCTGCGCCACCTCCTCGGCCGAAGGGCCCCAGCAGTCCTCGCCCGGTACGTCGTCGAGCAGCACCCGCCCGTGCGCCGGGTCGGCGGCGAGCACGGTCGGCACCAGCGCCGGGCCGGCGGCGGCGCCGAACAGCGCGATCGCCTCCCCCTCGGAGGCGTTGAAAGCCGGGTTGATCACCTTCAGCCAGGCCGGTCCGGCGGCCGTGGGCAGCCGGAACACGCCGGACAGGTTCCACGTCCGCACCTGCTCGACCGGCCCGGCGACCGGCCGCCCGACCGCCGTCAGCGCCCGCTCCGCCCAGTCGAGCGCCGCCCGCAGCCCGGCGGGCGTGGCCCACCCGGCCCGCCGCTCGGCCGGACCCAGCAGCGCTTCCGCCTCCGGCCCGGCCGGCCTCGGTGCCCGGTCCGCCGGCCGCTCCAGCGCCTCGGCGTGGTACACCGTGTGCCCGCCCGAACAGCCCTCACCACCCGTCACCCCGACCAGCCTGACCACGACCACCGGTACCCCGGCCTCCGCCGAGAGGCGCTCCGTGAGCGTGCCGACCGACGACCACCAAGGGTCCGTCAGCCCGAAGGGGCCGAGCAGCCCCAGGTAGTCGCCGTCATGGGTGAGATGGACGGCAGCCGTCCGACCTGTTTCCTGATCCACCCGCGCAGGCTCTCGCACCCCCGCCGATCGACGCCACACGTTTTCCCGACGGCCGACGGCCGACGGGGGCCACCGGGGCGGTTCGGCACCCGGCCGTGCTCTGACGCTCGCCCTCCGATTCGCGGTCCACTCCACTGCCCGCTCCACGCTCCACGCTCCACGCTCCACGGTCCACGGTCCACGGTGGCCGACCGAGGTCCGGCGGGTGGCCGGACGGCGACGGGTGGTCACGATTCGGTCGCAGTGGTCGAGCGGAGGGCGGACGCGGGCGGCTCCTGCTGCCACGCTTGAGTGTCAATGACTTTGCCGGGGGGGGCGTTTTGAGCGAGTCAGATCTTGCCTCGACTGTTGTCGGGCTCATGACCGACGTGGCATCGGGGATCGTGGGAACCACCGGCCGCGCCGTGGCCGAGGCCGCGGGGGAGGCCGTTCGGCGGCGGCTCTCCTCGGAGCCGGACGGCCGGGCCGCCGTGGCGGCCTTCGACTCCGGTCCGCAGGAACCGGCCGCGCAGGCGGAACTCTGCCGGGTCCTGGTGCAGGTGATGTCCACCGAGCCGCAGTTCGCGGTCCAGCTGACGGCGCTCGTACCGGTCCCGGCTCCGGCGGCACAGGTCCCGCCACTGCCGTCCACCCCGCCGCCGCCCGCCGACCCGCCGCGGATCGGCCGGGACGGCATCATCATCGACGGCAGGTCCCGCAACACGGGGAACCTGGCGCTCGGCGACCAGCTGATCCAGAACATCCGCCGGGGCGACCCCCGCACCGTCCTGCTCCTGATCCTCGCCCTGGTCCTCGTGGTGGCGGCGGGCTACGGAGGCACCAGGCTCCTCACCGACGACTCGCCGGACCCGAAGGCGGCCCCGTCGAGTGCGGCTGCCGGCGCGCCCGTCCCGGCCTCCGGTGCCCCCGCGACGCCCGGCGGTGGCTCGGGCGGCAGCCCGTCGGCCACCACCGGTCCGTCCGCCTCGCAGCCTTCCGGCCCGCCGAGGCCCGAACCCGTCCGGGCCGACCCGCCGGTGAAGTTCACCCAGGTCGTCGCCGGCAGTGGCGACGCCGATGTCCGTCCCCTCGTGCTGGACGGCCTCGACGTGGTCTCCGTGGTGGGTGCGGAGCACCTGGTCTCCTACGATGTCCGTGACGGCAGCCAGACAGCCTCGATGACCTCCCACGGGAAACTCCCCGAGGGGTCGTTGTACGGATGGTCGACCTGGATGTCCGGGGGCCTCGGACCCGCACGCCCTGCCGTGGGCACTGCGGGCGGGAAGCGATACGCCGTGGCCGCGTTCCCGCTGACCGTCCCCGGCGAGGGCACCGTCTCCGAGCACTACGGTGTCGAGGTCGACATCCTCGACCTCGACACCCACGAGGAGGCCGGCCGGGTCACCGTCGACGACGGCACGATCGGCAAGCAGGTACCCGCCGTCGCCGGCATCGCCGCAGGCCGGGCCCTCTTGGTCGCCGCCAGTCTGTCCGGCCCTCCCACCACCTACGCGATCGACCTGGCCACCGGCACGGTCGCCTGGAAGGCGGCGAACTTCGAGGCCCAAGTGCTCCAGGGCGACACCGTCGTCGGGGTCTCCTCCACGACCGGGAAGTGGGACACCTACTTCCACGACATGCCCCTGGAGGTCAAGGCACTCTCGACCGCCGACGGCGCGGTCCGTTGGAAGGCGCTGACCGGCGAGGTCAAGACGAACCTGTCCGTGTTCGCCACCGACAAGATCCTCGCCCGTGGGCAACGGGAGCCCACCCTGCTGTCCACCGGGACCGGGGAGAGCCTGCCCCTGCCGGCGCTGGCCGAGAAGTACACGTTGGACACCGACAGCTGCCGGTTCGACGGTCGGGCCACGACCGTGTGCCGGGCCAGTGGAGCGGACGGTGGACAGTTGCTCGGCATCGACGCGGCCGGGGTCACCGTCCTGTGGCGGATCCCGACCTCGGCCGGCGCCGGGGCACGGGTCGCCCCCTCGGTCACGGCCGTCTGGCACGGAGCAGTCTACGGCACCGCCCACAACGGCCCTGTGGTGCTGGACGCCCGGACAGGCCTGGACCGCGAGCTCACCCCGGGCACGGCCCCCAACCAGATCAGCGAGTACGCCGCCCTGTCGGGGGACACCTTCTACCTCTCGGCGGGCTGAACCGGCCCGTCCGGCTCCCGGCCGCCCGCACGGCGGCGGGGGCCGGGAGCCGGACGATACCGAGGACGGGTCAGCTCTCCTCGGCGCGACGGCGACGGGACACCACGACCAGCGCCGCACCGGCGGCGACGGCCGCGGCGGCGCCGCCGGCCTCCAGGCCGAGGCCCTCGGTGCCGGTGGCCGCGAGCCGGCCGGAGCCGGCGGTCACGGTGGTGCCGGTGGTGGTCCGGGTGACGGCGGCGGTGCCGGTGCCCTTGCCGGTGGTGGTGACAGCCGCCTGGACGACCTGGCCGCCGGCGCCGCCGTTCTGCGCGGCCGGGGCGGTCGCCGGAGTGGTGGCCGGCTGCTCCGTCGGACGAGCCGTCGGCCCGGTACCGGGCTTGGCCTCGGCCGCGGCGTCGTCCTCGGCCCGCGCCTTGGCCCAGCCCTCGTTGAGGAAGGTCGCGACCGCCTGGTCGTTGCCGTTCAACGCGGCGAGCGCGGCCTTCTTGACGGCCGGTCCACCGGTCTCGGCGATCTCCGAGACCTGCGCCCGGTTGTCCTGGGCGCGGGCCGTGTACTGGGTCTCCTGGAGGAACTTCACGACGTCCGCGTACGAGCCGCTCATCGCGGCGTTCGCGGCGGCCCGCACCGCGGGACCACCCTTGGACATGATCTGGCTCAGCGCCACCCGGGCGTCGTGCTCCCGCTGGACGGGAAGCTCGGACTCCAGGAAGTGCCGCAGCGCGGCGGGAGTGCCGGCGTCCAACGCCTTCTGGCCCGTCTCCCGGACGCCCCGGCCGGTCGCCGGGTCGGCGAGGATCGCCTCGATCTCCGCCCGGTCGTCCTTGGCCCGGGCCACGTACTGGCCCTCCTTCAGGAACCTCACCACGTCCGCGTACGAGCCGTTCATCGCGTCGTTCGCGGCATCCCGCACGGCGGGACCGCCCTGGGACATGATCTGGACGAGCCTGAGCCGGTCGTCACTCTCACGCTTGACGGGGAGCTCGGACTCCAGGAAGTGCCGCAGCGCGGCGGGGGTACCGGCGTCCAGCGCCTTCTGCGCCGCCTCGCGCACACTCCGGCCGGTGGCCGGGTCGGCGAGGATCGCCTCGATCTCCGCCCGGTCGTCCTTGGCCCGGGCCACGTACTGGCCCTCCTTGAGGAACCTCACCACGTCCGCGTACGAGCCGGCCATCGCGGCCAGGGCGGCTTCCTTCACTGCCGGACCACCGACGCTGAAGATCTGGGCGGTCCTGACCCGGTCATCCGTCAGCTGGGCGTCCTGCCGGCCGACCGTCAGGAACTCGCGCAGCGCGGCGGGGGTACCGGCGTCCAGCGCCTTCTGCGCCGCCTCGCGCACACTCCGGCCGGTGGCCGGGTCGGCGAGGATCGCCTCGATCTCCGCCCGGTCGTCCTGGGCCCGGGCCACGTACTGGCCCTCCTTGAGGAACTTCACCACGTCCGCCCAGGAGCCCAGCATCGCGGCGCCGGCGGCCTTCTTCACCGCCGGGCCACCGGCCGCCATGATCCGGGTGGTCCTGAGCCGGTCGTCGCCCTCGCGCGCCGACTGGAGGTCGGTCGCCAGGAACTGCCGCAGGGCGGCGGGGGTTCCCGCGGCCAGCGCCTTCTGCGCCGCCTCCCGCACGGTCTCGCCGGTCGACGGGTCGGCCAGCAGTCGCTGGATCTCCGCCCGGTCCTGTTCCTCCTGGGTACCGGAGCCGTCCGGCTTGTCGGCGGCGGTGTCGGCTCCGGAGGCCCCGGTGGGCCGCGGGGCGTCGGCGGCGGAGGCCGACGAGGGGAAGAGGACGGCGGGGGCCAGGACGGCGGCCGCGACCACGGCGGACACCTTGGGGAGCTTCATCCGGCAGACCTTGCTTCGTGCGAAGACGACGTGAACGCACGAAGCATAGGGCCTGCAAAGATCTCTTCACACCACCATATTTTCCGCTCGGTCTCACCCGCCGCCGAGCCCGTCGGACGCCCCCGGCGCGCCGCCGCCCGACCCTCACTCAAGAGTCACGACACAGGGCCCTCCTGGCCGATCGCGACCCCCGCGCCGGACACCCGCACCCGCGGCGCCGCACTGCCCAGATCGACCAGGAGCGTGCCCGGTCGGCCCATGTCCTCGCCCTGGTGGAGGGTGAGCACCGCCGGGGCGGCGGCCGGACCCAGGTCGCGGAGGTAGGCGCCGAAGGCGGCCGCGGCCGCCCCGGTGGCCGGGTCCTCGACCACGCCGCCGACCGGGAAGGGGTTGCGGACGTGGAAGACGTCGGGGGCGGCCCGCCACACCAGCTGGAAGGTGACGAGGTCCCGGGCCGTCATGAAAGCCGCGAGCCCGTCGAAGTCGTAGTCGAGCCGGGCCAACCGGTCACGGGTCCCGGCGGCGAGGACGAGGTGGCGTGCGCCCGCGTAGGCGTACCGGGGCGGCAGTGCGGGATCGAGGTCCTCGGCGGCCCAGCCGAGCAGCGCGAGCGCCTCCTCGACGTCCGCCGGCCCGGCCTCCTCCACCCGGGGTTCGACGCTGGTGAGGGTGGCGCGAAGGCCGCCGTCCGCGTCCGCCGTCACCTCGACCGGCACCTCGCCCGACGCGGTGCGGTAGAGGAAGCGGCCGGGGCCGACCCGCTCGGCGAGCGCCACGGCGGAGGCGACGGTGGCGTGGCCGCAGAACGGCACCTCGACCAGGGGGCTGAAGTAGCGGACGGCGTACTCCCCGGCAGCCGGGCCCGGGACCAGGAACGCCGTCTCGGAGTAGCCGATCTCGGCCGCGATCGCCAGCATCCGGTCGGCGCTCAGGCCGGTGGCGTCCAGCACCACGCCCGCCGGGTTCCCGCCGGCCGGGTCGGTGGCGAAGGCGGCGTAGCGGAGGATCTCGGGAACGGCGCGAGCGACATCGGTGGCATCGGTCGCGTCAGTGGCGTCGGTGGCAGAAGTGGCGTCAGTGGCGTCAGTGGTCATGCCCGCACGAACGTGCTCGGCCCGGCCGGTGTTCCCCGTCGACGCGGCCCCCGTCACCGCAGCACCGCTTCCAGCAGATCGGTGCCCAGCCGGGCGCTGCCCGCCAGGTCCAGCTGGTACAGCATGTAGCGCCCGCGCCGATGGGTGGTCAGCAGCCCGGCCCGGCGCAGCACCGCCAGGTGCCGGGACACCTCGGGCGCGCTCAGCTGCCAGGCCGCCGCCAGCTCGCCGGTGGTGTGCGGGCCCCGCGCCATGGTGCGGGCGAGCCGGAGCCGGACGGGGTGGGCGAGCGCCTCCAGCCGCTGCTGCACCACCGCGAGCGAGACCGGTTCGGGCACGCCCGGCGCGGCCACGGAGTACTGCACCACCGGACGCCAGCCGGCCGCGGACACCACCAGCAGGTGCGGGCGGCCGAACGCGGTCGGGACGAAGGTGACACCGCCCGCGCCGGTCGCGCTGGTCGTGTTGTCCTGGAGCTTGTCGACGACGATCCGGCGCCGTCCCTCGCCCGCGTCCTCCAGCACGACCGAGGAGGAGACGGCGGCCAGCGCCTCGACCGCGCCGTGCCGCACCAGCAGGTCGGTCTTGCGCCGGGCGTCGGCTGCCAGTTCGGGCAGCACCCGGCGCCAGGCGTCGGCGAAGAAGGTCTCCGCGCAGTCCTCCAGCATCCGCCGGACCGTGGCCCGGACGGCGGGCGGGTCCGTGAGCAGCCAGTCCGCGAAGTCCGCCTGGCGGGGGCCCCGGGCGAGCGCCAGCTCCCGGGCCCGTTCCTGCTCGACCGGGTCGGTGAGCGGCGAGGCCGTCCGGCGGGTGATCCGGGAGACGCCGCAGGTCGTCACGAGCGCCGCCCGGACGTACTGCTCGTCGTCGATCCGGTCGACGGCGTCGAGCTCCTCGGCGAGGGTGGCGCCGGGGATGCCGGGGACGAGGAAGTCGGCGCGCGAGGAACGCCAGAGGAACTCGGCCTCGGCCAGCCGCTCGGCCAGCGCGGGCGGCACGGTGGCGGTGGTGCTCGCCGCCCAGCCGTGCAGGTCCGGGTGGTGCGCCGGTTCGGCGAGGACATGCAGCATGGCGCTGAGTTCCGCGAGCGGCGAGGGCGTGAAGAGCAGCCGCTCGTCGGGCAGGCCGGTGATGTCGATGGTCAGGCTCACGCCCCGATCCTGTCACCTGCGGCGGACCGGTCCGGCGTCGATTGACGGGACTCGTCAATCGACGTGCGCGCGGGCCGGGTGCGGGCGGACGGTACCGGCCATGAGCCTGATCCAGAGCCCGAAGCGGCAGCCCGACGCCCCGTCCCCCGTCCCCGAGCCCTCCCCTCCGACCGCTCCCGTGCCCCACGGCGAGCACCCCGTCGAACGCCCTGCCAAGCGCCCCGTCGAGCGTCCCGTCGAGCGCCCCCGGAGCGGACCGGCCGCGTTGCTCGGTCTGCTGACCGCCGCCGGCGGGCCCCGCTACGCCGCAGCCCTGGTGGTGGACGCCCTCGGCACCGGACTGCTGCGGCCGTTCCTGCTGCTCTACGGCATCGGTGTCCTCGCCCTGGACGCCGGATCGGCGGGCCTCGCGATGTCCGCCGGCATGGTCGCGGGGCTGCTGGTGCTCCCGCTGACCGGCCGGTGGATCGACCTCGGCGCGCGCAGCCTGCCCGCCGCGGCGACGCTGCTGGTCCGGGCGGCCGGGTCGGTGACCCTGCTGCTGGCGGACGGGCTGCCCGGGTTCACCGCGGCCGCGGTGCTGCTCGGCGTGGGCAGCCAGTCCTGGCCCGCCACCCACGCGGCCGTGGTGTCGACGCTCACCGAGGGCCGAACCAGGGACGCCGCCCTGGCCGCCGGACGGACGCTGCGCAACGCCGGGCTGGGCGCGGGCGCGCTGCTGGCGACGCTCGCGGTGGCCGGCGGCACGGGGACGCTGAAGCTGCTCGCCGGCGTCACCGCGGCGGCCTGCCTGCTGGCGGCGGGGCTGGTGCACTCGCTCCGGGTGTCCGCACCACGGTCCGCCGCGACCACCCCCGCCGTTCCCGCTCCTTCCCCCTCCCCCGTCTCCCCCGTCTCCCCCGTCTCCCCCGTCTCCCCCGTCTCCCCCGTCTCCGCCGTCTCCGCCGTCTCCGCCGTCTCCGCCGCCGATCCGGCGCTCCGCCGGATCACCCTGCTCAGCGTCGCCAACCTCCCCTTCGCCTTCACCTTCGACGTCCTGGAGGTGGCCCTGCCGGCCCTGCTGGTGCTGCACCTGCACGCCTCCGCCGCCTGGTCCTCCGGCATCTTCGTCGGCAACACCGTGCTGGTGATCGCCCTCCAGCTGGCCGTGGTGCTCCGGTTCCGCGAGCGGTCGCGGCACACCGTGCTGGCTGCCGGCGGGATCGCGCTCACCCTCTCCTACCTGGGCTTCTGGGCGGCGGGCGGGCTCGGCGGCACGGCCGCGGCGGGCGCGGTGGCGGCGGTGTCGGTGCTGTACACGTTCGGCGAGATCCTCTACTCCGGCGCGGGGACGGCACTGGTGGCCGCGACCGCCCCGCCGCACCTGCTGGGCCGGGCGCTGGCGCGCTGGGAGCTGTCGATGGGCGTCGGCCGCGCCCTGGCTCCGGCGGCGCTGACCGCGCTGCTGGCCGTCGGTCCGGGTGCGCTCTGGCCCGTACTGGCCGCTGCCACCCTGCTCTCCTCGGTCGCCGTGATCCGGCTGCGCCCGCGCGGGTGAGCCGCCGGCCCGCGGCGCGACCGGGCGCCGTCGCCCCGGCGCTTTCGGCCGTCGTCCCGGGGTGCGGGCGTGCGCCGTCCCGGGGTGCGGGGGTGCGCCGGTTCGCCGATGCTGGGCGGCGAGGCGTACGCACCCCGGCACGCGAGACATACGCACCCGGTGCGCGGGACGACGCGCCCGGCCGCGAGGAAGGAGACCGTTCATGAGTGCCCTCGACTTCGAGGTCATCGACAGCCCGGACAGCTCGCTCAACAAGACGTCCGTGCTGGTCACCGGCCCCCAGGACGCACTGCTGGTGGATGCCGGGTTCACCCGGTCCGACGGGCGGCGCCTGGTGGAGCGGATCCGGGCCACCGGCAAGCGGCTGACCACGGTCTTCGTCAGCCACGGCGACCCTGACTTCTACTTCGGCGCCCAGGAGGTGCGGGACGCCTTCCCGGAGGCCCGGTTCCTGGCCACCGCGTCGACCGTCGAGCACATCCAGGAGACCTTCGAGCCCAAGCTCCGCGCCTGGGCGCACCTCGGCCCCGAGCTGCCGACCCGGCTGGTCCTCCCGGAGGTGCTGCCCGGCGACGAGCTGGTCTTCGAGGGCCACCGCTTCGAGCTGCGCGGCGCCGACTTCCACCTGCCGGACCGGCACTACCTCTGGCAGCACCACCACCGGGCGCTGTTCGGCGGGGTGCTGCTGTTCCAGGGCCTGCACGTGTGGACGGCCGACACCCCGACGCCGGAGCAGCGCGCGGCCTGGATCGACCTGCTGGACGGCATGGCCGCGCTGGAGCCGGACTTCGTGGTGGCCGGGCACCGGACCGCCGACGCGCCCACCGACACCTCCTCGATCGACCACACCCGCGACTACCTGCGGGCCTTCGAGACCGAGGTCGGCCGGGCGCCGGCCGCGGCCTCGGCGCGCGAGGCGCTGGACCGGCGGTTCCCCGGGCTGGGCATGCCGCTGGCGGTCGACCTCGGGACGAAGGTCGCCAAGGGCGAGCTGGTCTGGGGCTGAGCGCGATGATCGAGATTCCGAGGGCCGCGGCCGCGTTCGCCGAGTCGGACGCCCCGGCCGACGTGGTCCGCCGCCAGTACCTGGCCTCGGCGCGGGGCGACCTGGCCGCGCTGCGGGCGACGCTCGCCGAGGACGTGGAGTGGACGGAGATGGCGGGCTTCCCGCTGGCCGGCACCTACCGGACGCCGAAGGGCGTCACGGGCGGGGTGATGGACCGGCTGGCCGCCGAGTGGGAGGACTGGACCGCGCACGACGACCGGTACGTGGTCAGCGGCGAGGACGTGGTGGTGCTGGCCCGCTACACGGCGGTGCACAAGGCCACCCGGCGGCCGCTGAACGTGCGGGTGGCGCACCACTTCACGGTGCGCGGCGGACGGATCGTGCGGTTCGAGCAGTTCACGGACACCGCCCTGGTCCGGGACGCGACGACTCCCTGACTTCTCGCCCGCTCCGGGGTCGCGTCACCCGTTCGGGGGAGCCGGGGCGGCGCGCCGGACGTCGTCTCGACAGGCCCGCCGGGCGGCGGCAGGCTGTCCGTGGTTTCCGCCGCAGAGCGAGGAGTTCAGCATGGCCACGGACAGTACGGGTACCGACGGTGCCGGACGGCAGCGCCCCATCGTGATCGTCGGCGCCTCCCTCGGCGGCGCGAAGGCGGCGCAGGCGCTGCGCGAGGCCGGATTCACCGGCGGCATCGTGCTGATCGGCGCCGAGCACGAGCGCCCGTACGAGCGTCCGCCGCTCTCCAAGGGCTATCTGCAGGGCAAGAGTTCGCGGGAGAAGATCTACGTCCACCCGCCGGAGTGGTACGCGGAGCACGACGTGACGCTGCGGCTCGGCACCCGGGTGACCGCGATCCACCCGGCCGACCGCACGGTCTCCCTGGCCGCCGACGGCGAACTGGCGTACTCGAAGCTGCTGCTGGCCACCGGTTCGGTGCCGCGCCGGCTCCCGGTACCGGGCGCCGACCTCGCGGGCGTGCACTACCTGCGCCGGGTCGAGGACAGCGACGGGCTCCGCAAGGCGTTCCGTCCGGGCGCCCGGATCGTGGTGATCGGCGCGGGCTGGATCGGTCTGGAGACGGCGGCCGCCGCCCGGTCGGCGGGCGCGGGGGTCACGGTGCTGGAGGCGGCCGAGCTGCCGCTGCTGCGGGTGCTGGGCCACGAGGTGGCCCAGGTCTTTGCCGATCTGCACCGCGACCACGGTGTGGACCTGCGGTTCGAGGCGAAGGTCGCCGAACTGACCGGCACGGACGGGCAGGTGACCGGCGTCCGGCTGGCGGACGGCGCGACGGTCCCGGCGGACGCGGTGGTGGTCGGCATCGGCATCACTCCGGACACCGAACTCGCCGAGGCCGCCGGGCTGGAGGTGGAGAACGGCATCAAGACCGACGAGCACCTGCGCACCTCGGACCCGGACATCCACGCGGCCGGCGACGTCGCCAACGCCTACCACCCGCTGCTGGGGCGGCACATCCGCGTCGAGCACTGGGCCAACGCCGTCAACCAGCCCCAGACGGCGGCCCGCGCGATGCTCGGCGAGGACGCGGTGTACGACCGTGTCCCCTATTTCTTCTCGGACCAGTACGACCTCGGCCTGGAGTACGTCGGCTGGGTCGAACCCGGTGGCTACGACCGGGTGGTGTTCCGGGGAGATCCCGCCACCCGCGAGTTCATCGCCTTCTGGCTGTCCGAAGGCAAGGTCCTGGCCGGCATGAACGTCAACATCTGGGATGTCGTCGACCCGATCCGCACCCTGATCCGCTCGGGACGGACGGTGGACACGAAGGCCCTCGCCGACCCGGAGTTCCCGCTCGGCGACCTCTGATCCCGCATGAGGGGCCCCGGTCGGAGCAGGGCCCGACCGGGGTGCCGGGGAGTACCTGATTGATGGAGCCCCGGTTCACCCGCTCAGCTGACCCTGAGGCGGTCCATGAGGTCGGCGACGCCGTCAACCTGGCAGTAGGGCTTGAACGCCGGGGCGAGTTCACGCACCAAGGTGACGCACCGGTCGGCACCGATCCGGGTGGCAAGGTCGAGGGCTTCGTTCGTCACGGCGAGAGCCTGCTCGACGTCGCGTGCCTGTAGCAGGCTGCGGGCCTCATAGGTCAGGAAGATGCCACGGGTCTTGTCACGGGAGCGCGGCAGCAGACTCATGCCTTCGTCGATGCGGGTGTGGGCCTCGGCGACGTGGCCGAGATCGAGCATGCACTGGCCGGAATCGACGGCAAGGTCCGCTGTGCTCATCCACCGACACCAGGCTGGAGCCGGGTCGGGACTGTCGGTCAGCAGGGCGGTCTCGGCGGCGGCGAGGTCGCGGCGACAGTAGGAGCCGGCGCCGAGGGCGGCATGCGCGCGGGCCCGGCGAAGGTGAAGCAGGGAGCGGGCGGTGGGGTGACGGGTGTGGATGAGGGCCTGGCTGAGTGGTTCGACGGCAGCGTCGGGCCGGGTGAGCCAGATGGACTGGTAGGCGAAGTCCGAGAGGACGCCGGCGCCGAGGTCACGGTCATGTGCGGCGTGCGCGTTGGTGAGAGCCGCATTCCAGAGCTTGCCCGCCGCATGGTGCTGGCCCTGGTCGAAGCGGTGCCAGCCGCAGGTGCTCGCCAAGGAGGCGGCGAGCAGGTGCAGACGCTGGCCGATGGATTCGGTGTAACGGCCCTGTTCCAGCAGGTCGGTCACCGTGTCCAGCTGGGCATCCATCAACTTCGCCGTATGCTGGCGCTGTTCGGTGGGCAGAGCAGTCAATTCGGCACTGGTGCCCTCCAGCCAGTCGACCAACTCGGCATCGACACGCTTGCCGTTCAGGGTGGTGGTGAGCCGGTCGGGCTCGAGGGCGGCCCACTGGGTGGAGAGGCCGGCCAGCGCGAGCGCGCTGAAGGCCATGAAGGTGCGGCGGCGATGGTCCATTGCGGCTCTCTGTGCATCTCGAAGTGCGAGGACGGTGAACGCCGATCCGAGCGGCACCGGCAGTTCCTGCCCCGGCAGCCAATGAGGCCACTCGCAGGCTTCCAGGTCGGCGATCGGGACGTCGAAGGCTTCGGCGATCAGGAGCTGGGATTCGATGCCGGGCGTCTTGCGCCAGTTCTCCCACTTGCTGACGGCCGCCTTGTCAGCTCCGGAGCGAAGGCCCTCGGGCCTGTTCCTGGCGGCGCGGTGGATGCGGGCCGCCAGATCGGTCTGAGACCAGCCGCGAAGCGCGCGGGCGTACGCGAGGGGGTGCCGGATCTGGTCGTCCACGGGGCCAATCCCATCATCGACTGTGACCGTGAGCGTACTGCGCGTACGGGCGGGACCACCCCGGGACTACGGACAACGCCTGGATGGTCACTGCAAGTTGAGCTCTACTCGTCGTGCACCGACAAGTTCCTTCACACAGCGGAAGGAGTCCGCGCATGAAACGACGCGTTGCGGTCATCGGCCTCGGCCACCAAGCGCTCGAAGACCACCTGCCCGGCCTGCTCGGCTCCAGCAGAGCCGAGCTGGTCGCCGTCTGCGACAGCAACCCCGACACCCTGCGGCAGCGGCAGGAGGCTCTTCAGGTCCCGGGATTCACCCGTGCCAGTGAGCTGCTGGACACGTTGTCCCCGGACTTCGCGGTCGTCGCCGTCCCGCACCACGCCGGCCGGGAGGTCGTCCAGGAGTGCGCCGCCCGGGGTGTCCACGTTCTCAAGGAGAAGCCGTTCGCCACCTCGGTGGAGGAGGCCCGAGAGCTCGCCCGGGTCTGCGAGGCCGGGCAGGTCGAACTGATGGTCACGCTCCAGCGGCGGTTCAACCCGATCCACAGCAGCGTCGCCGGGCTGCTGGACCAGATCGGTACCCCGTTCCTGATCGACGGCCAGTACACCTTCCACACCGACGACCCCGGAGGCGGATGGCGCGGGGACGTCCGACAGGCCGGGGGTGGCTGCATCATCGACATGGGCTACCACCTGATCGACCTGCTGCTTTGGTACTTCGGCATGCCCAGCCGGGTCATCGCCGAGTTCTCCACTGCCGCTGTCCCCGACGGCGGATACGACGCGGAAGACACCGCCGTCATCCAGCTCGGCTACGACGCTGGCCTGTACGGCTCGGTACTGCTGTCCAGGTGGGTGGCCCCGAAGACCGAGCGGCTGCACGTGGTCGGCACCCGCGGCTCGGTGCTGCTGACCAAGGGCCAGGTCCAGCGGCTCGACCTGGACGGCGCGGTCGCGGAGGAGCTGACACGCCCCCATGCGCCCGCGTCGGCATCGGCTGCACAGATCGACTACTTCTGCCGGGTCCTGGACGGCGAGCGGCCCAACACCTCCAGCCCGGACCAGCACCTCGCGCACGCCGCATTCATCGCCTCCTGCTACCGGTCCAAGGCATCCGGATGCTATATCGACCCGAGGGAGATGCTGTGACCAGCACGCTCGCCCTGCTCGGCGGCCAGCCCACCATCACCGCCGCCGGCCCGCACTTCACCTGGCCGCCGATCGACGACACCACGCGCGCCAAGGTCGCTGCCCAGTTGGAGGAGGCGATCTCCGTCCCGGGCCGGTCCGGCATCGTCGCCGAGCTGGAGGACGGCCTGCAGGCGTACTTCGGCGTCCGGCACGCGGTCACCACCAGCTCCGGCACTGCGGCCCTGCACGCCGGCTACTGGGCTGCCGGGATCAAGCCCGGTGATGAGGTCATCGTCCCGGCCTGGACCTTCCACGCCACCGCCTCCCCGCTGTTCCACCTCCGGGCGGTTCCGGTGCTGTGCGAGACCGGGCCGGACGGCAACATCGACCCGAACCGGATCGAGGAGCTGATCACGCCGCGGTCCCGGGCGGTCATGGTCACCCACTTGTGGGGTAAGCCCGCCGACATGACCGACATCGTCGCCGTTGCCGGCGCCCACGACCTCATCATGCTGGAGGACGGCTCCCACGCGCACGGCGCGAGCATCGCCGGGCAGAGGGTCGGCACCTTCGGCCTCGCCTCGGCGTTCTCCCTCAACGGCCCCAAACCGCTGTCAGGCGGCGAAGGTGGGTTCGTCCTCACGGACGACGACGACACCTACCACCGGGTCATCACGTTCGCGCACTACAACAAGCGTGCCAAGTCCGAGATCCCGAACGGCCAGCCGCTCGCGCGGTACGCGGTCACCGGGGCCGGTCTCAAGCTCCGCATCCACCCGATCGCCGCCGCCATCGCCCACGACCAGCTGGCCCGCCTCGACGGCTACCTCGCCGAACGGGCGGAGATCGCCCGCTACCTCAACAGCCGGCTGGCCCGGATACCGGGCCTGGAGGTCACCGAGATGCCCGAAGGAGTGGTCCCGTCCTGGTACGGGTTGACGTTGACCTACCGGCCCGACGTGCTCGGCGGTCTGCCGATCGAACGGTTCCACGCGGCGCTGATCGCCGAGGGTGCCACCGAGTTCGACCGGCCCGGCTCCACCTGCCCCATGAACCAGCTCCCGCTGTACCAGCAGCCCGGCCCGCTGTTCCCCGGCCACCCGCACTCCCACCGTCGCTACAGGGCTGGGGACTTCCCCGTCGCCGAGCACGCCCACGCCCACACGATCAAGCTCCCGGTCTGGCATCGTGAACAGGATCTCGAACTGGCCGAGCAGTACGTCCGCGCGGCCGTCAAGATCAGCGACCACCACAAGGAGCTGCTTTGACCATCTCCCCCGAATTCGTGGCCGGCCTGGCAGCCGACGCCGAAGCCGCCGGAATCACCGGCTTCGTCGCCGCCGCCGTCATCAACCACAACGGCCGGGTACTGCTCGTGCGCCGCAACCCCGACGACTACATGGGCGGGATGTGGGAGATCCCTTCCGGCAAGGTTGAGCCCGGGGAGACGATCCTGGACGCAATGTACCGGGAGACCACCGAGGAGACCGGCCTGACCGTCGACCAGGTCATCAGCTACATCGGGCACTTCGACTACAGGAACAGCCGCGGCGGGACCACGCGCCAGTTCAACTTCGCCGTCACCGTGGAGAAGTCCGAGCCGGTCGTACTCACCGAGCACGACGCCCACCAGTGGGCGCTGCCTGGCGTGCTGCCCGAAGTGAGCGACGCCGTACGCGATCTGCTGACCAGCTGACGCCGTGCACCGTGGGCCCGGACGCCCCGTCCGGGCCCACGGCCGGGCGCTGTTCCAGGCGCCCGGCCGCAGTGATCTCAACGGGCATTCGGCGGGAAGGGGACGTTCCCGTGGCCTTCCGCCGCCTGCTTGTGGTGCGAGTCGTACGGGCAAGCCCCGGCAGAACCCAACGACGCCAGCAAGAGACTCGTCCAACGGTGGGAATCGGGCGACGTGCGCACGCCGCGCCCGGTCTACCTTCGGGCACTGGAAGCCGTGACCAAGCTGTCGGCGGACCAGCTGGGTTTCGAGTCCACCCACTTGCCGCCGTCCCGCGTGACGGACGACGGAGCCGGAGGTCATGACATGACGAGAGACCAGCCTTCGCAGCGCCCTGCTTCCGCTCCCGCCGCCGCGGGCGACGACTACAGCGGGATATGGCTGAGCCATTACGAGTTCTTCAGCAGCAGCCGGGCGAACACCTTCGCCGGGCTGCACCACGTACTGCTCGAACACCACGGGAACCGGATCACGGCCACATCCCTGCCCGGCGCCTCCTCCAACCCCGACTCTCCGCTCACGCTCGACCTCACGGTCGACCGCTACGTCGTCACCGGCACCTGGACGGAGCAGACCGCAGACGCCGGCTACTACCGGGGCGCCCGGTACCACGGCGCGATCCAACTACTCGTCGACCCCACGGGCCGCCACATGGCCGGCAAGTGGGTCGGCTTCGGGAAGGAGTTCGACGTCAACACCGGACCGTGGGAGCTACGGCTGTTGGACCGGTCCACGGCGGACGAAGTGCTTCGGCGGTACAGCGTGGCGCCGGACAGTCCGCCGTCGGACTGAGCGCCGACGGCCGAACGGCCCGCTCCCCGGGAGGCTGTTCCCGGGGGCGGGCCGTTCGGTGTTTCCGGGGTGGCGTCAGGCGACGGGCGGGAAGGCCTCGACGTCCGGCTTGAGCAGCTGGCCGGGGGCCGGGGCCTTCTGGTTCACCAGGTAGTCGGTGACCAGCTTGCCCAGCTCCTTGCTGCGGCCGACGGCGCAGTGCTCGACCACGTCCACCGAGACCAGCACCGCGTTGCCCAGCTGGCGCTGCATGCGCTGCGAGAAGGTGTAGTTGGTGGCCGGGTCGTAGAGGTTGCCGATGACCATCACCGGGGTGGCGGTCTTCCGGTTCCACGGGCCGGTGAAGGTCTCGGCGTCGCGGGCCGGGGCCGGCCAGGAGGCGCAGGTCGGGCCGTCGAAGGCCTGGTAGCGGCCGAAGGTCGGCGACTCCTTCTCCCACGGCTTGGCCAGGTTGGCCAGGGTCCACGGGTTCGACGGGTACGGCTTGTCCTGGCAGTTGACGCCGTAGTAGGAGTCGTCGGCGGAGTACGGGGTCTCCGGCAGCGCCTCGCGCAGGGCGTTCGGCACGGTCTTCGCGAGCACCTTGGCGTTCTCGACCACGGCCGGGTCGACGGTCGGCGCGGCAGCCGGCGCGGCGGCGACGAGGCTCTGCGCGGCGGCGGCCGGGGCGTTGAGCACCTGGTAGGCGGCCTGCAGCGACACCGCGAGCGGCGCCTGGAGGCGCTGCGCGTAGAGGGAGCTGGCGACCTGGCTGGTGAAGCTCGACAGGGTGACCTGGGTGCCGTCCGGCAGCGTGATCGGGCTGGTGCGCAGGTGGTCGCGGAGGGCGTCGAACTTGGCCCGGGTGTCGCCCGCGCCGAAGGCGCAGCGCGGGGCGCCCGCGGTCTGGCAGCGCTTCAGGAACTCGGTCAGGGCGACCTCGAAGCCGACGGCGCGCTGGCGGTCGTACTCGACGCCGTCGTGCATCCGCAGGTTGGGGTCGACGTTGCCGTCGACGATCAGGGCGCGCACCTTGTCCGGGTACATGCCCGCGTAGGTGGCGCCGATCAGGGTGCCGTAGGAGAAGCCGGCGAAGTTCAGCTTGCTGTCGCCGACGGCGCGCCGCATCCGGTCGAGGTCACGGACCACGTTGATGGTCGACATGTGCTCGATGAGCGGGCCCGCGTTGCGCGAACAGGCGTCGCTGTAGTCCTCGGTGGCGTCGATGGTCTGCCATATCTCGGCCTTGGTCACCGGGACGCCGATCATGCGGTCGTTGACGCCCGCGGCCTCTTCGTCGGTGGTGAAGCACTTCAGCGGGTTGCTGCGGGCCACGCCGCGCGGGTCGAAGCCGACCAGGTCGAAGCGGTCCTGGACGTCCTTGCCGAAGCGGGTGGTGGTCGCCCACAGGTAGCCGCTGCCGCCCGGGCCGCCGGGGTTGAGGAACAGCGAACCGATCCGCTTCGCCGGGTCGGCCGCGCGACGGCGCATCATCGCGATGCCGGTGGTCTCGCCCTTGGGGTGGTCGTAGTCGAGCGGCACCTGGTAGACGGCGCAGTCGTAGATCTTCGGGTCCGGCTGGCTCGGGTCGGGGTTGCACGGCTTCCAGTCGACCGGTGCCACCTTGGCCTCGGCGGCTGCGCCGGGGGCCGGTGCTGCGACGGCCGCCGCGGCCGAGCCTGCGACGAGGGCGAGGGCACTGGTGACCGCCAGTACCGTGCCGGTGAATCGGGACACGAAACCTCCTCCGGTTCTGCGAACGCCGGACAGCCTGTCAGTCCTCGATCAACAGGGGAAGACGTGTGCGGCCGCAGATTCTTGCGGCCGATGCCCGAATGGCCGTCAATACCCCTTATCGGAGCCGGATTGACGGGAAACAGTGCGGTCGATGGCCGAAGATCATCATTAACCGTATGACCTGGCGGACCGGGGGCGCGCCGGGAGCGCCGGACGCCGGGTCGTGCGCCTGCGCTCCGTTGACCGTGTACAGCACCGACTCGATACTCGGCGTTGCGAAACCCTGACCGATCCCTGCCTGATGATTCGCCGGCCACCACCGGCGGAGAGGTGGACCCGCATGGGCTTCCCGAACACCCACGACGACGATCCCGCACCCGACCTCCGGCTCCGGCCGGGCCGCCGCGCGGTACTGACCCGCGCACTGGGCCTCACGGCGGTGGCCGGCCTGGGTGCCGTCGCCTCGATCGGCGCGACGGCCGGACCGGCCGCGGCCAAGGACACCAAGAAGGCCAACGACACCGAGGGCGCGAAGGACGCCAGGATCCTGGCCAGCCAGGCCGACTGGCGGTTCTGCACCAAGTGCTTCGGCCTGTTCTTCCGCGGCTACCCCACCGACGGCGCCTGCCCGGCGGGCGGCGGCCACGACTCGGCCGGCTACAACTTCAACATCCCGCACGACATCCCCGAGACGCCGACCGCCCAGCACAACTGGCGGTTCTGCACCAAGTGCTTCGGCATGTTCTTCTGGGGCTACCCCGACAACGGCCGCTGTCCGGCCGGGAACGCCCACGCGGCGGCCGGCTACGACTTCGTCCTCCCGCACGACATCCCGGAGCCCCCCGGCTCGCAGCGCAACTGGCGCTTCTGTCCCAAGTGCTACGGCCTCTACTTCTACGGCTATCCCACCAACGGCGTCTGCCCGGCCGGCAACGCCCACTCGGTGGCCGGGTACGACTTCGTCCTCCCGCACCTGTAGGAGACCGACCGGGTGCGGTGCGGCGGCGCCGCACCGCACCCGGTCGCCCCGGGCTACGACGACTGGGGCTTGTGCAGCTCCCAGTCGTCGCGGACGCCCTGTACCCCGCAGAGGTGCTTCCGGGCGGCGGCGACGACCGTCGCTCCGCGCTCGGTGCCGAGGGCCTGGTTCGCCGAGGCGACCAACTGATCCTCCGTCCGGCCGGCGAAGGAGTAGTAGCAGAGGTGGATCCCCTCGGTCCACGCGTCGACGTCATTGGCCGCAAGGGCCGGGTCGGCGGCCCGCAGATCCGCGAGGTACGCGTCCAGGACGGCCTGCGGCACGGGCTCGAAGCCTCGGGCCACCGACCTGTTCTCACCGGTCGGGGTGGAACTGCTCGGGCCGCTCGGACTGCTCGCCGCAGCGGTCGCCGACGGTGTTCCCCCACCGGCGCACGCCGTCAGCACGGAGACCAGAGCCACGGCAACGGCCAGCAGAGCGGCTGCGCCTCGGGTGTTGTTCATCGTTCCCTCGGGTGTCGGTCGGGGGGGGCGGGCCGGGCCCCCCCGGCCGCCCCCGCCGCCCCACCGCGACTACTGCCGGAGGCGGGTCAAACACAACCGCGATCACCCCCCCCACACACAGGCGCACCCCACCCCCCAGCGCGACCGACAC
>NZ_JBIVGI010000034.1:0-65985 GCF_044748625.1 Kitasatospora sp. NPDC089913
CGTCCAACCCGCCCCCCCGGGTGGTCTCGCCCCCCCCCCGCGGCCCCCGCGCCCCCCCGCGGGGGGGGCGCGCGCGCGGGGGCGCCCCCCCCCGCCGGCACGGCCCCGCCGCTCTCACCTGCTCGTACCGCGCTCGGCCCGGATCAGGTCGGCACGCACCGTGTCGCCGAGCAGCCGGCCGAGCCCGTCGAGGTCGTCCCGGGTGTGGAAGTGGCCTCCCGGCCGCTCGTGCGCGGCGAACGCCCCGTCGGTGAGGTCCCGCCAGCCTGCCGTCCACTCCGCTCCCTCCGACTCCCCCGCACCGGCCAGGGCGGTGACGGGGCACCGCAGCCGGGGGCCGGGCACGTGCTCGTAGGTCTCCAGCACCTGGAGGTCCGCGCGGTAGCAGGCCAGCGCGGCGGCCAGCAGGTCCCGGTCGGCCCCGGTGCCGGCCGGCAGCGGGCCCCAGCGCCGTTCGATCTCGGCGTGCAGCCCGGGATCGTCCAGCAGGTGCAGCGGCGGGTCCGACACGGACAGCGGCGGCGGCGGACAGGAGGAGACGAACAGCCGGGCCGGCCCGGTGCCCAGCGCCCTGGCCACCTCGAACGCGACGAGCGCGCCGAGGCTGTGGCCGAACAGGGCGAACGGCGGGGTGAACCGCACCTTGGCGAGGACCTCCCGGACCAGCTCCGGCATCGCGGTGAACGCCCGTGCGCCGAGGTTGTGCGCCCGGCCCGGCGGCTGGACGGCCACCAGGCGCAGGCCGGGCGTGTACGCCGCCCAGCGCGCGTACTCCCCCGCCGCGCCGCCCGCGTGCGGGAAGCAGTACAGGGTGGCGACGGCGGTGGCCGGCGCGGGGCGTTCGATCACCCGGATCTCAGTCACCGCGCACCGCCGCGCCGCGCAGCTGCTCCTCGACCAGGGCGGTGAACTCCCGCACCGACGGCGCGTCGTACATCGCCCGCACCTCCAGCCGCACCGGCAGCAGCAGTTCGAGCCTTCCCACCAGCTCGTTCGCCACCAGCGAGTCCCCGCCGAGGTCGAAGAAACTGTCCTCCGGGTCGACCTCCGGCAGGCCGAGCATCTCGGTGAACAGCATCGACACCGTCCGCTCGGTGTTCGGCCCGGCCTCGGGAACGGACGGGGACGACTGACCGGTGGGCTCCGCCTCCAGCAGGTAGGGCTGCCGCTGGAACGGGTAGCCGGGCAGGGGCACCCGCCGCACCGGCCCCGTGCGGGCCGCGGCCCAGTCGACGGGCAGCCCGGCGAGCCACAGCTCACCGAGCGCCGCCAGCGGGTCGGTGACCGTCACGACGAGGTGGTCCGGCGTCCACCGCGGGTGCTCCCGCAGCCGTGCGGCCGCGCCCGGGACGCCGAGGTCCAGGAACACCCGGCCCGGGGTGTCCAGCGCGGACCCGATCGCGGCATCGTCCGTGTCCGGCCCCAGCGTGAGGTCCGGGTGGAGACCGAGGGCCTGCCAGTGCCGCACCGCCTCGGCGTCGGCCTGCCGCGGCACCAGCAGCGCCACGGCCCGCCCGTCCCTGGCGTGTTCACCGCCGACCAGGCGTTCCGGGGCGCCCCCGAGGAGCACCCGCAGGGCGTCCTGCCGGTCGCGCACCACGGCGAACCGGCGGTACCCGTGCAGCCGTCTGCCGACCTGCAAGGTCCAGGCCACGTCCCGCAGCTCGAGGTCCGGGCGGTCGGCCAGCCGGCCGGCGACCCGGGCCGTCAGCTCGTCCAGGGCGGCCGGGGTGTGCGCGGACAGCACCAGCACCTGGTGGTCCCCGGTCTTCGCGCGCGGCGGTGGTGCGGGCGGCTGCTCCAGCACGATGTGCGCGTTGTTGCCGCCGAGACCGCGGGCCGTGAGACCGGCCCGCCGCGGCTGCCCGGCGGGCGCCCACGGGGTGGGCTCGGTGGCCACGACGAACGGGCCCGCCGCGAAGTCGATGTCCGGATTGGGCACGGAGTAGTGCAGGCTGGGCGGGACCGTCCCGCGTTCCACGGCGAGCACCGTCTTGACGAACCCGGCGATACCGGCGGCGGCGTCGAGGTGCCCGATGTTGCCCTTCACCGAGCCGAGCAGGCACGGCTCCTCGCGGGGCTGCCCGTCGTCGAACGCCTGGTTCAGCCCGGCGACCTCGATCGGGTCCCCGACCCGGGTGCCGGTGCCGTGCGCCTCGACGTAGGTGACGGACGAGGGGGTGACGCCCGCGGCCCGCTGGGCCGCCCGGACCACCTCGACCTGACCCCGGACTCCCGGCGCGGTGAACCCCGCACGGTCCCTGCCGTCGTTGTTCACCGCGGAACCACGCAGCACGGCATGGATGTGGTCGCCGTCGGCGACGGCCTCGGCCAGCCGCTTCAGCACGGTGATGCCGCACCCCTGACCGCCGACCACCCCGTCCGCGGCGGTGTCGAACGGGCTGCAGACGCCGGACGGCGAGGTGATCCCGCCGACCCGGTAGTTGTCCAGCTCGGCCGGCAGCCGCACCGAACTGCCGCCCGCCAGCGCGAGATCGCACTCCCCGGCGAGCAGGGCGCGCGCGGCGAAGTGCACCGCGTACAGCGAAGTGGCGCATGCCGCCTGAACGTTGGCGGTCGGCCCGCGCAGCCCCAGCTTGTAGGCGATGCGACTGGCCAGGTAGTCGCCGGTGGTGCCCATCAGAATGTCCCAGGTGGTGATCGACCGGTCCTCCCGCTGTGCGGCCCGCAGGGTCTCCGTGTAGGAGGAGAGGCTGCACCCGGCGTAGACGCCGATCAGGCCCGGGAACCGGTCCGGGTCGTAGCCGGCGCCCTCGATCGCCTCGACCGCGCACTCCAGCAGGACCCGGTGCTGGGGATCGGTGAGCAGGGCCTCGCGCGGGGTGTAGCCGAAGTAGCCGGCGTCGAACCATTCCGGCTCCCGCAGCAGGCCACGTGCGGGCACGTACTCGCGCTTGCCTCCGCCGGGGCCGGGGATGCTCTTCGGGGGGAAGCGGCTGATGCTGTCCACGCCGGACACGAGGTTGTCCCAGAACCGGTCGACGTCGACCGCGTCCGGGAAGCGGCAGGCGAGCCCGATGACGGCGATGTCCGTGTCGCGGACCGCCTCCCGGGCCGTGTCGCGGTCCGAACTGCCATCGGTTGACGGGCCGTTGTCCCACCGATCGGTCGTACCGGCGGTGGCCGCACCGCCCTTCCCCGCACCGCCCTTCGCCGAGCTGCCCGCGGCCGATCCGCCCGCAGCCGATCCGTCGAGGAAGGCGGCGCACGACCGGATCGTGGAGTGGATGAACAGTTCGGGCAAGGTCGGCCGGACACCCGTGCGTTCCGCGATCTGCGCCCGCACCAGTTGCATGAGCATCGAGTACCCGCCGACCTCGAAGAAGTTGTCGAGCACACCGACCTCGTCGAGTTCGAGCACCTCGCACCAGATCTCGGCGAGTATCCGCTCGGTCCGGGTGACCGGCGGTTCGTGGATGCTCATCGCCCCACTCCCCGCCCGCGCCCGTTTTCATGATCAGTGAATATCGCCCAGCGCGAAGAAGTCATCACACCACCCGGTCCGATAAATCCCGTAAACCCTGGAAGCTTTCCCGACGCACTCCGTGGTGATCCACCATATCCGCAAGTCTAAGCACGCCGGCTCCGGCCGGAACAAGCTCCGTCACCGTTTGTCCGCCGTCCCATCACGCATTTGACAATGTCTCATGTGGCATCTCCGGAGCATGAACTCGACGGCGGACCGGAGCAACGGCGGGGCCCATTCGACCGGCCGCTCCGCATTCCCCGCCGGGCGGTGGGCGGCGGAGGACCGGGCACCACGTGAGACACGGTCCTCCGGACGCGTACCTCCCGAACGGAAGGAGCGGGCCGCGCGAAGGCCGGGTCGCACAGCACGGGGGGCGGTTCGTCGGCACTCCACCGAGCGGCGGTCCGGGCCAACGCATCGACGAGAGCCGAGGTTTGCGGGGGGCCGGGTGTTGGGTAGCCCGAGTGCCGGTGGCGCCGGACCGGCAGTCCGTTCGGCGAACCCCCGACCGGTGCCACGGACCGACAGCCGCCGTCGAGCATCGGCCACCCGCACCGACGGATCGTGGTCGGTGGAGCCGTCCGTGGGTTACGCTGCCGAGCGGCACCGGGACTTGGTTATCGGGAAACTTCGTGCATGACGAAGAAGGATGAGGGCCCATGAGTGCACAATCGACGGTTCTCGCCTGCCTGCCTTTCGCGGGCAGTGGCGCCGGTTTCTTCCGGGAATGGGAAAAGCTCGAAATACCGGGTGTCAGGCTGCTTCCGGTCCAGCTGCCGGGGCGCGAGGAACGATTCCTGGACGACCCGTTCGCCAAGGTCGCCGACGCCGTCGCCGAGCTGACACCGAGGATCCTGGCCGACGCCGGCGAGGGGGCGGAGCTCGCGCTGTTCGGCCACAGCCTCGGCGCGGTGCTCGCCTACGAGATCGCCGGGGAACTCGAGCGGATCGGTCACCCCGGGCTGCGCCACCTGTTCGTCAGTGGATCGCCGGGGCCGCAGGACGGGCGGGCCGAGCGGGCCACCGGCCTGGCCGACGAGGAGTTCATCGCCGGGGTGCAGCGCTTCGCCGGCTACCGGCACGCGGCCTTCGACGACCCCGAACTCGTCGAGGTCCTGCTCCCGATCCTCCGCGCCGACGTCGAGCTGCACGAGAACTACCGGCCCACCCGCACCGATCCGCTCTCCGTGCCGGTCACCGCCCTGCGCGGCGAGCAGGACGGACTCGTCTCCCGGGCGCAGGCGGAACAGTGGGCCGGGACCACGACCGGCCCGTTCTCCTACCGTGAACTCCCGGGCGGTCACATGTACTTGGTGGACGATCCGGAACGGCTGCTGCGCCTGACGGCCGCGAGCACGAGGTGAGGCTGACCGGCAGGACGGTGATCGTCACCGGCGCGGCCCGCGGCCTCGGCCGCGCCTGCGCGGTCAGGTTCGCCGAGGAGGGGGCCGACCTGTTGCTGCTGGACATCACCCGGGACCTCCCCGACGTGCCCTATCCGCTGGGATCGTCCGGCCAGTTGGAGCACACGGCCGCCCTGTGCGAGCGCGCGGGCGCCGCGACCGTGACGGCCGCCGTCGACGTACGGGACGCCCGGCAGTGCGCACTGGCGGTCGACCGGGCACTCGACCGGTTCGGCACCGTGGACGTACTGGTCAACAACGCCGGAATCGCCTCGCCGTCCGGGAAGATCGCCCACGACATCACCGAGCACGAGTGGTCGCTCATGCTCGACGTCGACCTCTCCGGCGCCTGGCGGATGATGAAGGCGGTCGCACCGGTGATGGTCGACCGCCGGGCCGGCAGCATCATCAACATCTCCTCGACCGCCGGCACGGTCGGGTACCGGCACTTCGCGAGCTACGTCGCGGCCAAGCACGGGCTGATCGGGCTGACCAGGGCCGCGGCCCTCGACTACGCCCCGATGCGGGTCCGGGTGAACGCGCTCTGCCCCGGGTCGGTCCGGGACGACCCGGTGCTGGAGGGCCGGATGCTCGCCGAGATCGCCCGTTCCCTGGAGGTCCCGGTCGCCGAGCACGAGCAGATCTTCGTCCGGGACCAGCCGATGAACGCGCTGATCGAGCCGTCCGACATCGCGGGCGCGGCCCTGTGGCTCGCCGCGGACGATTCCCGCCAGGTCACCGGCAGCGTGCTGACCGTCGACGGCGGCTTCACGTCCCGATGACCGCTGCCTTCCCCACGACCGCTGCCTTCCCGACGACCGCTGCTTCCCCGACGACCCCCGACTGCTCCCGACGACCCCCGACGACTCCCGGTGACCAGGAGGCCCCCGTGACGACATCGACGATCGACGAACCCGCCGCCGGGTGTCACAGCCTGGTGCTGCGGCTCCCCACCGACGCGGACCCGCAGCACCTGCTGTCCGGAGCGGTGCCCGGTCCGGTCCGGATCTGGCAGACCCCGGTACCCAGCGGCGCGGACGAGCCGACGGCGGAGCACCGCAGACGCGCCGAGTCCTCGCGGCCGATCCACCGGGAGGGCCCTCCACTGCGGGCGGTGGCCCTGCGGTACACCGACGGGACGGCCGACCTGGTCCTGGTGGCCGTCCGCGCGGTGGTCCCACCGGCCGCGCTCCGGCGGATCGCCCGGCGGGTGCTGGGCGGGGCCGCCGAGGAGGGCGGCGTCCTTCCCGGTGTGCCGCCCGCCGCCCCGCCCCGGCCCGGCGGCGCGGAACGGCCGGACCCCGCACAACGCCGCGGGCCCGAATGGGGCTCGGGCGAACCGGAGTTGCGAGGATTCGTCGGCAGCGCGCGGATCGATCTCGGCGGCCTCGGCGAACCGGCCGAACGGCTCCTCCTGCCCGCGATCGCCCTGGCCCTGAGCCGGTACGCCGGTGGGGACCGCACCGAGTTCGGCGTGCTGGACCTCGATGGCGGGCCCGGCAGCGGTGAAGTCGTCCGTGTGCACGCGCTGGAGGAGCACCCGGACTGCTCCGCCGCGGAGTTCCTCCGCCGGTTCGAGCAGGACCCGGCCGTCACGCCGACCGCACCGCAGGACCCGCCCGCGGTCGGGGTCGTTCTGGGCCCCGCCTTCGAAGAGGGCGACTACACCGCCGCCCTCGTCCCGCCCTTCCCCCTCACCGTCCAACTGGACCGGGGCGCCTCCCACGCGACCTGCCGGTTCGACCGGGGCAGCGTGGACGCCTCCGTCGCGCAGCAGTTCTGCGCACATGCGGCGCATCTGGCCCGCCAGTTGGCGCACGCGCCCGCAACGCTGCCGATCGCCGAACTGGAGCTGGTGCCGCCCACCGAACGCGACGCGATCCTGCGGGCGGGCGGAGCGGCCGACACGGTTCCCGTCCCGGGGCGGATCGACCGCGCCTTCGAGCAGGTGGCCACCGCCCGGCCGGACGCCGTGGCCCTGGTGGCCGACGGCGACCGGCTGACCTACCGGCAGCTGAACGACCGGGCGGACGCGGTGGCGGCCGGCCTGTCCGCACTGGACGTCGCGCCGGGCAGCCCGATCGGCGTCTGCCTGGAACGGGACGCCGATCTGGTCGTCACCCTGCTCGGCGTGCTCAAGGCGGGCTGTGCGTACGTGCCGATGGATCCGCGCTACCCGGCGCAGCGACTGCGCTTCACCACGCAGAACGCGGAGGTGCCCGTCGTGGTCACCGCCGCCGCGGACTTCCCGTCGGTTCCCGGGGTGCGGCTGCTGTCCCCGGCGGCGCTGACGGAGCTCGGGGCGGACCGGGCGACCACCGGCGGAAACCCTGCCGACCCGAGCGGCGATCGGGGTGACGGTCCCGCCTACGTGATCTACACCTCCGGCTCCACCGGCACGCCCAAGGGTGTGGTGGTGCCGCACCGCAACGTGCTGGCGCTGCTGCGTGCGACCGCCGAGGACTTCGCGCTCGGCCCGGACGACACCTGGACGCTGTTCCACTCCGGTGCCTTCGACTTCTCCGTCTGGGAGATCTGGGGTTGCCTGCTCACCGGCGGACGCCTCGTCGTGGTGCCCTACTGGACCACCCGCGACACCGAGGAGTTCTACGAGCTGCTGGCCGAGCAGGGCGTCACGGTGCTGAACCAGACACCGTCGGCGTTCGCGCAGCTCGTCCGCACCGATCAACGCCTCCGGCGGGAACTGGCCCTGCGGCTGGTCGTCTTCGGCGGCGAACCGCTCGACGTGCGCATGCTGGCGCCCTGGTTCGCCCGGCACCCGGCGTCCGACTGCCGGGTGGTCAACATGTTCGGCATCACCGAGACCACCGTGCACGTGACCGCCCAGACGGTGACCCCGCGGGAGGTCGCGGCGGGATCGCGGTCGGTCGGCCGTCCACTGCCGGGCTGGTCGGTGTCCGTCCGGGACGAGCGGGGACGGGTGCTGCCGCCCGGCGCCCCGGGTGAGATCTACGTCGGCGGCGCGGGTGTGGCCGACCGGTACCTCGGCCTGCCGGAGCTGACCGGGCAGCGGTTCGTCCTCGACGGGGCGACCGGTGAACGCGTCTACCGCAGCGGCGACAAGGGACGGCTGCGCCCGGACGGCCGCCTCGACCACCTCGGCCGGCTGGACAACCAGGTCAAGCTGCGCGGGCACCGCATCGAACTGGACGAGATCCGGACCGTGCTGCTGGGCGCTCCCCGGGTGACGGCGGCGGCCGTCGTGGTGGACCGGGACGATCCGGACGATCCGGCGAGCAGCCGGATCGACGCCTACGTGGTCCTGGACGCGGCGCCGGACCGGACCACTGCCCCGGGCCGGACCGCTGGTCCCGACCGGCCCGCTGACCCGGCGGAGGTCCTCGCGCACGCCAGGGCGAAACTTCCCGACTACATGATGCCCACCACGATCACGGTGGTCGCTGCGATCCCGCTCACGATCAACGGGAAGCCGGACGTCACCGGCCTGCCCGATCCGCGCCAGGGCTCCGCCGACACCCCGGCCGGCGCCCGAAGGCGCCCCGACACCCAGGGAGGACCGCCCGCCTCCGACCGGATCACCGACGACGTCCTGAGCATCTGGAGCAAGTTCCTGAACACCCCGGTGGGCCCGCAGGACAACTTCTTCACCCTGGGCGGGAACTCACTGCTGGTCGTCCGGGTCCTCGCCGAGATGCGGGAACGGGACCTGCCGAGGGTGTCACCGAAGCAGCTCTACGAGCACTCGACCGCGGCGGGCTTCGTCGCGTACGTCCGACAACTCGTCGAGGCCGGGCGGTGACCCCACCGGCCGCCCCGACCTGACCCGCAGCGCGGCGACCCGCACCGACATCGACCGACATGGACCGACCCCGCCGGTACCGCCCCGGAACCGGCGGGGTCAGTCGATCCGCGCCACCCGGGCCGCCGCCACGGCCACCAGCATGCCCAGGCCGACACAGGCCGCGCAGACGAGGAACATCGTCCGGTACCCGGCTGCCCCGGCGACCAGTCCGAGGGAGCCGCTGCCGGCCGCGAGGCCCACCGTGAAGCAGGCGCCGAAGGTCGACAGTGCCGTGGCGCGCCGGCGTTCGCTGACCGAGCGCACCACGAACAGGCCCAGCATCGGGTAGATCTGCCACATGCCCACCCCGATGAGCACGCCGCCGACCACGCCCAGGCCGAGGCCGTCCGCCGTCCCGAGGAGCGCGACCCCCAGGGCCTCGACGAGGAACAGGCCCGCGAGCTCCACCGGCCGGGTGGCCTCCCAGCGGATCCAGCTGCCCGCCACCCGCAGCAGTACCACGGTCAGGGAGTAGGCGGTGACCACGACCGCGCCCCCGGCGATGCCGAGGGCGTCGAACTTCGCGACCGCGAAGCTGGAGACCGCCGCGAAGCCGAACGCGGTGAAGACCAGCGCGACGCTGGGCAGCACGACGCCGAGCAGCGCGGCCCGGCCCTGCTCGGCACCGGCCCGTTCGGAGGTCGAGGAGAGTCTCACCTCGGGCACGTACAGCGCGATGGGGACGACGAGCAGGGCGACCAGTCCCGCGATCACGAAGGTGGTCGCCGTGCCCACCAGGTGCTCGATCAGGGATCCCAGCGGCGCGCCCAGCCCGATGGCCACGTAGTTCACCGTGCCGCCCAGACCCAGCGCCCAGCCCTGCCGGTCCTCGGCGACGAGCTGCACCGGCCATACCCCGACCGCGGCCAGCATCACACCCATGCCGACGCCCAGCAGCATGCGCAGGCCGATGAGTTCGGTGATCGAGCCGGCGAGCGGGTAGCAGACCGTGGCGAGCGCGGTCAGCACCGTTCCGCCGATCGTCAGGGCCCGGGTGCCGAGGCGGTTCATCAGCACGCCCGACACCGGGCGGGCGAGCAGCGCGGTCAGCGCGTAGCCGCTGATGACCGCGCCGACCTCGGCCGGGCCGCCGTGCAGCCGGCCGGTGACGTGGCCGGGCAGGATCGGGATGGTCAGGGCGAAGGGCAGATAGCCGATCCCGTTCGCCAGCGCTATCAGCAGCGCGTACCGGACGGCTCGCCTGTCGGTGGTCCCGGTCTCGGGTGCTAACTCGGTTCGCACGGATTCACTCCCTCGTGTCCGGGAATGAGCCTAGGCGGAAAAACGTGCACGGAGCTTGTGATCGCTCCAAGTGGTCCTCGGTCTCCACAACTTGGCCGGTCGTGGTCGAAGGACGGTCCCGGGCGGGGTGCGGGGCCGATGGCGCGGCGGCCCGGGCGGCGCTTCCGCGGGGCCGGGCCGAAGGGCCGAACTCCGCTGCGGCACCCGGGTGGTGGTGTCCGGCCACGGACCGGGACGGTCGTAGGCTGGACCGCAGTCGACCCCGAGGAGGACATCGGTGTTTCCGGAACAGCGGCCGCGACGGCTTCGGCGAACCCCCGCCCTGCGACGACTGGTCGCCGAGACCACTCTGGAGCCGCGCCACCTGGTGCTGCCCCTGTTCGTCAAGGAGGGCGCCACCGAACCGGTTCCGATCGGCTCGATGCCCGGTGTCGTCCAGCACACGCGCGATTCCCTGCGCAAGGCGGTGGTCGAGGCCGTGGAGGCCGGAGTCGGCGGAGTGATCCTCTTCGGGATCCCGCTCGAGTACGACGCGGACGGCTCGCGCGGCCTCGATCCGGACGGCGTGCTCAACGCGGCGCTGCGCGACGTCCGGTCCGAGGTGGGCGACGGGACGGTGATCATCGGCGACGTCTGCATCGACGAGTTCACCGAGCACGGCCACTGCGGGGTGCTCGACGAGCACGGCGCGGTGGACAACGACCGCACGCTGCGGATCTACGCCGAGATGGCCGTGGCGCAGGTCGAGGCCGGGGCGCACGTCGTCGCGCCGAGCGGCATGATGGACGGCCAGGTGGCCGCGATCCGGGCCGCGCTGGACCGGGCGGGCCGCGCCGAGGCGGCGGTGCTCGCCTACGCGGTGAAGTACGCGTCCGCCTTCTACGGGCCGTTCCGGGAGGCGGTCGACTCGCAGCTCGTCGGCGACCGCAGGACCTACCAGCAGGATCCGGCCAATGCGCGGGAGGGCCTGCGGGAGGCCCGGCTGGACCTGGCCGAGGGCGCCGACATGATCATGGTGAAGCCGGCCACGGCGTACCTGGACGTCCTCCGGGCAGTGAAGGACCTCTCCGACGTGCCGGTGGCCGCCTACCAGGTGTCCGGCGAGTACGCGATGCTCGAGGCGGCGGCGGCGAACGGCTGGATCGACCGGGAGCGCGCGGTACTGGAGTCGCTCACCGGGATCCGCCGCGCGGGCGCCGACATCGTGCTCACCTACTGGGCGACGGAGGCGGCCGGCTGGCTGGACCGGCGCTGAGCCGGCCCAGGAGCGGCACCGGCCCGGGAGCGGCACCGGACCTGGGCCCGACCGGCACCGAACGGGGACGCCGACACGGCCAATATCCGTAACGTTCATGACAATAATGACGTGGGATCGGGGTGCTCCGCGGGCATCATGACTCCGTGGGCGCTGATCTGTCGCTGCGACTGGTCCCCGACGGCCTGTGGGACCAGGTCGCGCCGTTGTTGCCGTCGTTCGCGACGCGTCGCCAGGGCGGTGGCACCGCGCCGCTGGACGAGCGGGCCGTGTTCGCCGCCGTGGTCTACGTCCTGACCAGCGGATGCCCGTGGCGGCAGCTGCCACCGACCTTCGGGGTCTCACCAGCCACCGCGCACCGGCGCTTCTCCGCCTGGACCAGGGCCGGGCTGTGGTGCCGCCTGCACCGGGCCGCTCCGGACAGGCCGGGTGCCTGTGGTGAACCGGACTGGACGTCGGCGATCGTCGACGCCGCCTCGGTACGGGTGCGCCGGGCCGGCACCGACCGGCCCGGACCGGGCCCGGCATGCGGTCGACCGTAGCGCACTGCCGTGCGCGCACGGATCCACGCCGGGACCCACGGACCGCTCCGCGTGCCCCGGCGTGGCCGATGCCGTCTCAGGACGACAGCGTGGTGCTCGCCAGTACCCTTCCCTCGGCGTCGTACGCGGCCAGCCGGACACCTCCGAGCGGGTAGCCGCCCGGACCGCTGGAGTCCTTGAGCGCGGGCCCCCAGTAGATGCCGCTGGCGAAACCCGGGTCGCCGGGGAGCGAGGCGACGGTCGCCCAGTGCCCCTGACCCTCCAGCTCGACCGCCATCGAGGCCACCCGCCCGGGCCCCCGGTACACGAGGTTGTACAGGCCCTCCCGGTAGTCCGGGCCCGTCCCGAGGTACTGCATGGTGATCTCGGTCGCGCTCCCCGCCCAGGAGAACCCGCCGCACTCCTGGCTGTTCTTGTAGGCGACGGGGTCGTGGATGCAGATCTCCTTGTCCTTCAGCTGCATCCACCAGTCCTCACGGCCCAGCGGCACCTGCTGGCCCGGCTCCACGACCACGGCCTCGGGCGCCGGCCCGGCCGGTGCCGGCAGGGGCTGCGCCGCCGGCGCCACGGCCCGGGCCCCGTCCCCCGCCGACAGGACCGCACCTGTACCGCCCACCACCAGCGCGGCCGCCACGGCGGACACACCCAGCGCCAAACGGCGGCCCCGCCGCTGCCGGCGCACGTGGACCTGCACGGCCGCGGCCGACCAGGCCCCCACGGTGAGCCCGTCGGCCTCCCCCCGGAGCGCGCCCCGCACCATGTCCTCGGTGTCCATCACCTGTTGCCTCCGCTCGTGCCCTCGCTCGTCGAACCGGTCCCCACCGCGTACGGGGCCAGCGCCGGATGCCCGCGCAGCTTCGCCAGGCCCCGGCTGGCCTGGCTCTTCACATTGCCCGCCGAGCAGCCGAGCACCTCGGCGACCTGCTGCTCGCTCATGTCCTCCCAGTAGCGCAGGACGACGACGGCCCGCTGGCGCGGCGGCAGTCCCGCCAGCGCCTGGAGCAGCACCGAGCGCTCCTCGACGTCACGGTGCCCGGCGCCCGCGCTGTGCGCCCGCTCGGGCAGGACGGGCACGAGCAGCTGCCTGACCCGGCGCCGCCGGTGGCGGGTCAGGTTGTTGTTCACCAGGGCCCGGTGCACATAGGCGTCCGGCTCGTCCAGCCGGCTGATCCGGGACCAGCTCCGGAACACCTTCGCCAGCGTCGCCTGCACCACGTCCTCGGCCTCGTGGTGGTCCCCCGTCAGCAGGTAGGCGGTACGCACCAGCCGCCGCCAACGCGTGGCGGCGAACCCCTCGAAGCCGAGCTCCCGCACACCGGAGCCCTCCCCGGCAGCCGCCCGGGAAGGCGGTCCGGCGATCGGTCCGGCGACCGACCGGGACCGGTCCTCCACCGGTACGGGTACTGCACTCGCGGTCATACCGCTCCTCTCCGCGATCCGCGCGACGGCCCCACCGGACCGCCGCTCCGCCCTACTCACCCCCGCACGGCCGCAAAGGTTGCACGTCGGCGCCGATCCGACCGCGATGCCGCCGGACGCCCGGTCGACGGCGGGCACGGCGGCACAGCGAGCAGCGAGCGGGCAGGGACCGGGCAGGGAGCGGCAGCCGCCCCGGCTCCGGTCGGAGCGCGTCGGAGCCGGGCGGGCGCGTCGGCGTCACGGTGCGGGGACGGCGAGGGCCAGCTTTCCCGTGACCCGGCCGTCGAGGAGGCGGCGGACGGCGGCGGCGGTCTCGGCCAGGGGGTGGACGCCGGCGAGGACGGGGGTGACGGCACCCGTCCCGATCAGGGCGGTCAGGTCGCGCAGGCCGTCCGCGTGTTCCGAGGCGATGAAGGTGCCCAGGTGCTGGCCGACGAACGGGGACAGCAGCTGCGCGCGCAGCTGACGGTCGGTACCGCCGAGCCAGCGGCCGTTCGTCTCGCCGCCGGTGATGACGAGCCTGCCCCGGGGCGTGAGGGCCCGGCGCAGATCGCGCAGGGTCCGGTTGCCCGCGATGTCCACGACGGCGTCGTAGCGCCGCGGGCCGGCCAGGAAGTCGTCACGGGTGTAGTCGAGCACGTGCTCGGCGCCCAGGGCCCGTACCGCGTCGAGCTTGGCGGTGCTCGCGACAGCCGTGACCCGGGCGCCGAGGGAGCGGGCGATCTGGACGGCGAAGGTCCCGACGCCGCCGGCCGCCCCGGTGATCAGGACCTCCTGGCCCGGCCGGACCTCCGCCCGGTCACGGACCGCCTGGAGCGCGGTGAGGGCGCTGACGGGGACCGTCGCCGCCTGCTCGAAGCCCAGTCCGCCCGGCTTGGGCGCGATCCGGTCGGGGCGGGTGACGGCGTACTCGGCGAAGGCCGCGACGGCCGTGCCGTAGACCTCGTCGCCGGGCGCGAACCCGGCCGCCTCACGGCCGACCTCCTCGACCACACCGGCGAGGGCGCGGCCGGGGTTGGGCAGCTTCGGCCCGCGCAGCCCGCTCACGGGCCGGACGGCGTACGGCAGCCCGGCCATCATGTGCCAGGTCCCCCGGTCCACGCTGGAGGCCAGCACCCGCACCAGCACCTCACCCGGTCCGACGACCGGCCGGGCGATCCGCGCCGTGCGGAACACGGCCTCGGGATCGGTGCCGTAGCCCTCCTGCACGACGGCCGTCATCGTCCCGGTCCCGTCGGTCGTCCTCATGGTCACCGCTCCCGCCTCCTCGCTTCGCCCACTTACGCTGTAAGCAGGCGACTTACGCCGTAAGTACAGCACTTACGGCGTAAGCTCGTCAACGCCGTCGACGGCACCAGGCGCATCACCAGAAAGTGACCACGGACAGTGACCCCGCACCCTCCCCCGTCCTCGCCGCAGCCACCGCGCCGGACGCTCACCCGTCATCGGGTGCTGCTGGCCGCCGTCGAACTCGCCGACACCCGCGGCCTGGAGACGCTCAGCATGCGCAGGCTCGGCGAGGCCCTCGGGGTCGAGGCGATGTCCCTGTACAACCACGTCGCCAACAAGGAGGCCCTGCTCGACGGCATGGTCGACCTGGTCTTCGCCGAGGTGGACCTGCCCGCCCCGGGTGACGACTGGCACCGGGCGATGCGGCAGCGGGCCCTCTCCATGCGCCTCGCGCTGTCCCGCCACCGCTGGGCGATCGGACTGATGGAGTCCCGCTCCACCCCGGGACCGGCCACGCTGCGCCACCACGACGCCGTCCTCGGCTGCCTGCGCCGGAGCGGTTTCTCCCTCCCGCTGACCGCCCACGCCGTCTCGGTCCTGGACAGCTACGTCTACGGATTCGCGCTGCAGGAGAAGACGCTGCCCTTCGACTCCCCCGAGGAGACCGCCGAACTCGCGCACAGCATCCTCGACGGCCTCGGCGACGACGAGTACCCGTACCTCACGGAGATAGCGACCGCCCATGTCATGCGGCCCGGTTACAGCTACGGCGACGAGTTCGAGTTCGGCCTCGACCTCGTCCTCGACGGCCTCCGCCGGGCGGCCGGCTGAGCCGGCGGGAACGGGGCCCCGCCACCACCGCGGCGCTTACCCGCGAGGGGACGCGGTGCACCGGAATAGGGGCAGCGGCCCCGTCGTTCCCAACAGTCGATCAGAGGCACGGCGGCCGCCCGCTGTCGGACCCGTGCCGCACACTGAGGCCGAACACCCGGCAGACCGAAGGACGATTCCCATGACCGACCGGCCCCTGACGCTGATGGCCGTGCACGCCCACCCCGACGACGAAGCCACCGGTACCGGCGGCGTGCTCGCCCGCTACGCGGCCGAGGGCATCCGGACGGTACTCGTCACCTGTACCGACGGCGCCTGCGGAGACGGCCCGGGAGGTGTCAAGCCCGGGGAGGCGGGCCACGACCCGGCCGCCGTCGCCGCGATGCGCCGTCAGGAGCTCGAGGCGAGCTGCGAGGTCCTCAAGGTCGACCACCTCGAAATGCTCGACTACGCGGACTCCGGGATGATGGGCTGGGCCGCCAACGACGCGCCCGGCTCGTTCTGGACGACGCCGGTGGACGAGGCCGCCGCCCGCCTCGCCGAGCTGATCCGGACGTACCGGCCCGACGTGGTCGTGACCTACGACGAGAACGGCTTCTACGGGCACCCCGACCACATCCAGGCCAACCGCATCACGTCGCGGGCGCTGGAGCTGGCCGGCGCGACGCCGAAGCTCTACTGGACGACGGCCCCGCGCTCGATGATGGCGCGCTTCGGCGAGGTCATGCGCGAGCTCGGCGGCGACTGGGAGGAGCCCGGCGCCGAGGAGCCGGAAATGCCCGAGATCGGCCTCCCCGACGAGGAGATCACCACCTGGGTGGACACCACCGGGTTCGGCGGCCAGAAGTTCGACGCGCTCGCCGCGCACGCCAGCCAGGGCGAGAACATCTTCTTCCTGAAGATGGGCAAGGAGAAGTTCACCGAGCTGATGGGCGTGGAGACCTTCGTCCGGGTCCAGGACACCACCGGCGCCGCCCTTCCCGAGGACGACCTCTTCGCCGGCCTGCGCTGAGCGGTCGGCCTCCCCGCCACTCAGGCGGTACGAGCGCGGCCGAGAGGCAGCGCCATGACCGGCTGGGTGGTGGGGCGGTCGGATCCTCCGGCCGGCTCCTCGGTGACACCGACGGCGCGGGCCCCGTCGAGGGGTGCGGTGAGGAGGAGCGCGCCGTCGCCGTCCGCCAGCAGGCCGGCCGGTGCGAAGGTCCCCTGACGGTCGAGCCAGAGTTCGTAGACGCGGCCCGGCGCCGGGGCGGGAAGCCCGGCGGCGAGGAAACCGGCCTGGTTGCGGCCGGCCGACCACACGACGGTGCCGGTCCCGTGGCCGCCGGGCCCGGCGGTGGTGCTCACCCGGGCGTCGGGCGCGGTCAGCAGTTCACCGAAGGCCGCCTGCCGGACGCGCAGTTGCTCCGCGGTGGCGCGCTCCCGCTGCACCTGGTCGTGCTGCTCCACGGCGAGGGCGCCGAGCGTGGTGGCCGCGGTGAGGGACGCGGCCAGGGCGAGGCGGGGCCACCGGCGCGAGGGGGTCCGACGGCTGGCCGGCCCCGGCGGGGCAGCGGCCCGCGGCGACGGCGGCACGGGAGGAGCGGGCGGCTCCTGGCGCTCGTACGGAAGGCGGGCCAGGACCCGGGCGCGCAGTTCGGGCGGGGGCGGGACGCTGCGGTCGGCACCGAGGAGGGCGAGCGCCTCACCGAAGCCCGCCGTCTCCTCCTCGCAGGCGGCACAGCCGGTCAGATGGGCCTCGAAGGCCGCTCGTTCGTCCGCGTCGTCGACGGCTCCCAGTGCGTAGGCGCCGGTGAGGAGGTGGAGGTTGTCGTCGGCGGGGCTGGTCATGATCCGACTCCCAGACAGTCGCGCAGCCGGATCAGGGCGTCCCGCATGCGGGTCTTCACGGTGCCCAACGGGGTGTGCAGCCGTTCCGCGACCTCCCGGTAGCTGAGGCCCCGGTAGTAGGCCAACAGGACGGACTCGCGCTGCAGGTCGGTCAGACCGCGCAGGCAGCGCCGCACCTGCTGGTGGTCGAGGTGGGTCTCGGCGCGCTCGGCCACGTCGTCGAAGGGTGTCTCCTGTGCGCCGGCGACCGCGGCACGGTCACGCTCGGCGGCCGCGCGGCAGTACCGGACCCGGTCCACGGCACGGCGGTGGGCGATGGTCATCACCCACGGCATCACGTCCCCCCGGGCGGGGTCGTAGTGGGCCGCGCCGCGCCACACCTGGAGCATCACGTCCTGCATCACTTCCTCCGACTGGGCCTCGTCGCGCAGGACCCGTCGCACCAGGCCGAAGACCGGCCCGGCGACCGCGTCGTACAGATCCGCGAACGCCTGGTGGTCGCCCTTCGAGACCCGCGCCATCACCGACCTGAGGTCGGGCGGCGGCTCCGGCCTGCCGTGCAGGAACACCACGGAACTCACTGCCGCCGCCTCCGGTGCCCGCAGCACCTGCGGACGGGCGGACGGACGTGCCGCGGGCACGCGCCGGCCGGACGGGCGGATGCGGCCCGCATGTCGGCCTCCCGGGTACTCGTGGGAACCGTGTCGGTTCCGGACTTCACCGGTGTCCCTCTTCCGGTGTCCTTCTTCGCTCGCACGTTATTCGCGTCCGGCGGCCCGGCGGATTGCCCTCAGCGGGATCCGGGCGACTCTGCCACTCGATCGGGTGAACCCGGACGGCTCACCCATCCGACCCGGCCGGTCCGCCGAATGCAGCACGTGACCAACGATGCGACCACTCCCCGTCACCGGCCCCGGAGGCCGGACGCAGCGCTGCCCGTCAGGATGGCGTGCGGGATCGCCGCCGTCTGCGCGGGCCTCGCCGCGGGCGAGGTCGCCGCGGCGTTCGTCCGCCCGCAGGCGGCCCCGGTGGTCGCGATCGGCTCGGCCGCGATCGACCTGGCGCCCACCGCGGTCAAGGAATGGGCGGTGCGCTCCTTCGGCACCTGGGACAAGACGGTCCTGATCGCCGGGATCCACACCACCATGGGCGTGACCGCCGCCGTCCTGGGACCGGCGGCCGCCGCGCGCCGTGCCACCGGGGTCCTGTTCTGCGCCGCGTTCGGCGGCCTCGGAGTGTGGGCGGCGCTGGCCCGTCCGGACGCCGGGCCCTGGGACGCCCTGCCCCCGTTCGCGGCGGCCCTGGTCTGTGCCGCCGTGCTGCCCCTCCTCACGGCACGGCGAACGGCCCCGTCGGGCGCGCGGCCCGCAGGGCCCGGCCCCCGACAGCACGCACCCGCCGCCGGCACCGCGGCGGCCACCGACGACCCGGCCGCGGCCGCCGACGGCCCGCCTCCCGTCCCCGCCGCTCGGCCCGGGCGTCGCGAGGCGCTGACCGCGGGCGCCGTCGTCGTCCTGTCCGCCGGCCTCGGCGCCGCCGGGCGCCGGCTGGCCGACCGGCGCAACGACGTCTCCGCCGTCCGCGCCTCGCTCACGCTCCCGCCGCCGGCCCGGCCGCTTCCGCCGCCACCACCCCGGGAAGGCCCGGCGATCCCCGGTCTCCCCCCGTTCCGGACCCCCGTCGACGACTTCTACCGGGTCGACACCGCGCTCACCCTGCCCCGCATCGACCCGCGCGACTGGACGCTGCGCGTCCACGGCATGGTCGACCACCCCGTGGAGCTGTCCTTCGCCGACCTGCTCGCCCAACCGCTGGAGGAACTGGACCACACCCTGTCCTGCGTCTCCGGCGAGGTCGGCGGGCCCTACGCGGGCACCACCCGCTGGCTGGGCGCACCACTGCCCGCGCTGCTGCGCCGCGCCGGGATCCGCGCGGGCGCCGACCAGTTGCTCGGCCGCTCCGAGGACGGGATGACGATCGGCACACCGCTGGAGTGCGTCCTCGACGGTCGTGCCGCGCTGCTCGCGGTGGCCATGGACGGTGCGCCGCTGCCCGTCGCACACGGCTTCCCCTGCCGCAGCGTGGTCCCCGGCCTCTACGGCTACACCTCCGCCACCAAATGGCTGGTCGACCTGGAGGTGACCACCTTCGCCGCGCGCGACCCCTACTGGGTGCGGCGCGGCTGGGACCGGACCGGCGAGGTGCGCACCGCCTCCCGGATCGACGTACCGGCCGCCTTCGCCCGCGTCCGGGCCGGGGAGGTCACCGTCGCGGGCACGGCCTGGGCCACCCACCGCGGCATCGCCGCCGTCGAGGTCCGCGTCGACGGCGGGCCCTGGCAGGAAGCCCGGCTCACGGCCGACACGGGCCCCGACGTGTGGCGCCAGTGGCACCACACCTGGACGGCGGCCGCTCCCGGCACCCACCGCCTGGAGGTCCGCGCCACCGACGGCACCGGGGCCGTGCAGGAGGAGACCCGCAGACCGCCCTTCCCCTCCGGGGCGACCGGCTGGCACAGCACCGTCGTCACGGTCCACTGAACCACTCCGACAACCCGTTCCGAAGCGCGGCGGACCCTCCGCCGCGTGCGACCAGACACCACCGTCCGAGAAGAGAAGAATCCCATGACCGCCATCCAGCACCGCACGCCTCTCGCCGCCCTGCTCGTCGCGGGCGTGCTCACCGCCTCCCTCACCGCCTGCGGCGGGGACGACGCGGGCAAGGCGTCGGACACCGCCGGCGGTGCGTCCGCCAAGGCCGCGGCCACCGCCCCGGCGAGCCCCGCGGCGGACCCCATGGCGGACCCCGCGGCCGACAAGGCGTCGGCCGGGCAGCCGTTCGGTGCCGCCTGCGCCGCCGTGCCCAAGGACGGCGCCGGTTCCTTCGCCGGCATGGCCGCCGACCCGGTCGCCACCGCGGCCTCCCACAACCCGCTGCTGTCCACCCTCGTCAGCGCCGTCATCAAGGCCGGACTCGTGGACACCCTCAACTCGGCGAAGGACATCACCGTCTTCGCCCCCACCGACGACGCCTTCGCCAAGCTGCCGAAGAAGGACCTCGACGCGGTCCTCGCCGACAAGGACAAGCTCACCCGGATCCTCACCTACCACGTCGTGCCCCAGCGCCTCTCCCCCAGCACGCTGACCGGCGCTCACAAGACCCTGGAGACGCACGAGGTCACCGCCACCGGCAGCGCTCCCGACTTCACGGTCAACGGCGCCGCCAAGGTCCTGTGCGGGAACGTGCAGACCGCCAACGCCACCGTCTACATCGTCGACACGGTGCTGATGCCCGCCTCCTGATCTCCCCCGTACCGCTGTCCCCGGTCCTCCCCGTGGCCGGGGACAGCACCATGTCCGCCCTCTCCCGCGCCTGCCCAGCGCCCCGACGGCTTTCCCGCGGCCGGGCCCGAGGCCCGCGCCCCGTCCGACGACCGGCACCGGGGCCGGCGCAGGCGCGCAGGCACAGGAAACGGAACCGGGCAATCCGCCCCGGCCGCCGCGGCGAATCAGGGGCAGGAAGGTTTCCCGGCCCCGGAAGTCCCCGCAGGCCGGCCCCCGCACCTCGAACCACGTCTCAGGAAGGAGGTGTACAACCATGCCCGCAACGCGAATCCGGCGCCCGCTGGCCGTCGCCATGGCCGGCGCCCTGCTGGCCGGCGGTGCCGCCCTGACCACCGCCACCTCGGCCTCCGCGGCCCCGGCGGTCGCCACGTCGACCGTCCAGACGCATCAGCACGGCCATGGCACGTGCACCTGGCACCCCGGCTGGTGGGAGAACAAGCTCGTCCCCGGGCACTGGTCGAAGGCCTGGCACTCCGGCTGGTGGCAGAACCAGTGGCAGCCCGGTTGGTGGGACGGCCACCACCAGTGGCACCACGGCTACTGGCACCAGGTCTGGCACGAGGCCGGCTGGAAGAACCTCTGGCAGCCCGCCCACTGGGAGAAGGTCTGGCACGACGGCTACTGGAACTGCCGGCACTGACACCCCGTCGCTGGCCGGGTCGGCAGTCCCGCCCCGGCCGGCCCGGCCCCACCGGCCCCCGATCGCGACGCCGCCTTCGGGGGCCGCGACCCGCACGACACCACCGCCGCCCGCCCCGACCGACGGACGGGACACGAAGGACCCGCCGACCATGAACACCGCGACCGAGACCCCGACGATCCGCCCGGACCGGACCCGCCGCCGCGCCCCGGACAGCGTCTGCCTGTCCTTCCCCAACGACGCCCGGTGCGCGGCACTGCTCCGCTCGACCACCCGCGCCTTCCTGCACCGCACCCACCCGGGCGACCGCGCCCTGCTCGCCGACGCGCTGCTCGTCGTCACCGAGCTCGCCGCGAACGTCGTCCAGCACACCGACGGCCCCGGGCGCCTCACCCTGACCTGCCACCGGCACGGCATCGGCATCGACGTCAGCGACACCAGCCGGACCGCGCCGACGGTCCTTCCGCTGTCCTCGGAGAACGTGCACGGCCGAGGACTCCTCCTGGTCGCCGCCCTCACCGACAGCCTCACCCTGACGCTCGACGCCGGCAGCGGCAAAACCGTCCACGCCCTCCTTCCCGACCGGTCCGCGGCGGCCGGACGGACAGCGGCCCCGCGCCCCTCGGCGCGGCCGTGCCGCACCTGGTGACGGCCCGCCCCGGCCGGGCCACCGGGAGGTCGCGGTACGAACGGACCTTCAGGACCGGGGGCGGTGGCGGGCGCCGTCGGAGCGCTCGTCATAATTGCTCCGCCCGCGATCCACGCCGGCCGTTCCGTCCCGACCGGGCCCGTGCCCGACGGGTCGGGCTCCCGCTTCCCACTCGGAGGACCGCACCGTGCGCCCCACTCGTGCCAAGGGCCTGCTCGCCGCAGGCATCGTCACCGTGCTCGGCGGCCTGCCCGCCGCCACCGCTTCCGCCGCCACCGCCGGTCCGGCCGGCGAGGCGCCCGGCGTACTGCGGGTCGACGGCTGGGACCCGGCGTGCTCGGACGCCGCGACGGGCACGGCCGCGAAGCCGTTCTGCTCCGTCACCGCGGCGGCCGCCGCGGCGCTTCCGGGGCAGACCGTCGAGGTCGCCCGGTCCTCGTTCGACTCCGGGACGGTGGTCACGAAGTCCGGCGAGCCCGGCCGGCCCATCACCATCAAGGGCGCGGCGGGCGGCACCGCCGCGACGGGCGGCGATGTGCGGCTGTCCGGCGTGCACGACGTCGTCGTCGAGTCGATGCACGCGCGGGAGATCCAGGTCACCGGTTCCGACCGGGTCACCGTGGTCCGCACCGATGCCTTTGGGATCAAGGTCACCGACTCCCCCGGGACGACCCTGACCAACAACACGGTCGCCGACGGCTGCACGGCCGGCATCGAGCTGGCCGGCGGCTCCTCCGGCTCCAACCTGTTCAACAACCTGGTGCGCAACCACTTCTCGCCCACCGCGCCGTACAACTGCCCGAACCCGGCGGGCGCGGAGATCGTGGTCTCCGCACTGTCGGCGAAGGACACCCGGGCCGGCTCCAACACCGTCGCGCCGTACTGGACGAGCTTCAGCAACGGCACTCCGTACCTCTGGGCCGGCACCGCGCACGCCACGCCCGAGTCCCTTGCCGCCGCGACGGACGGCCGGGCCGGTACCCGCGACCACGTACTGCCGCGCTGGCAGGACGGCAACGCCGCGAACAGCGAGGTCGTCGACTCCGCCGACGAGAACGCGCCGGGCTTCGTACCGGCCGCGCACCCGGCCGACGACCCGGACCGGCCGAACCTCGGCACCGGCCTGGGCTACCACGACCGCGGCGCGAGCGAGCGCCAGGAGCCGATCACCACCGCCCAGCTGACGGCCGACCACCAGCGGGCGCCCTACGGCACCGAGATCACGCTGACCGCGACCACCGGCATGGAGGCCTACCACTGGCCGACCTCGGTGATGAGCTACCGCTACGACTTCGGCGACGGCACCCCCGCGGTCACCTCCGGCTCCCGTTCCGTCAAGCACACCTACACCAGGGCGGGCACCTTCGAGGCCAACGTCACCGTGGACACCGGCGGCGGGCAGCCGTTCACCGGCCGGTACGGGGTGCAGGTGCAGAGCACCGTCCCCGGGCCGCTGACCGCCCGCGCCACCGTCCAGCAGGTCGTGCCGGACCAGTTCGACACCTCCGACGCCCCGCCGCTGGGCGTGCGCGTCGACCCCTCGTCGACCTCCTCGCCGTGGCAGGTCGCCAAGGTCGTACTGGACTACGGCGACGGCACCCCCGCCGTCACCCGGAACACCCTGGACCCGGTCGTCCACGGCTACGCCTCCCCGGGCGACTACACCGTCACCGTGACGGTCACCGACACCGCCGGCCGCACCAGCACCACCGCCCACCCCTTCCGGGCCGCGTACGCCCCGACCGGGTTCCTGCGCACCCAGCCGTACCGCCTCGCCGACACCCGGGAGGACGCGAACCTCGACCTCACGGGCGGCCGCGAGGTGCCCTTCACGCTGCCGACCGGTAGCGCGCCCGGGGCGAACGGCGTGCCGGGCAACGTCTCCACGGTCGTCCTGAACGTGACCGTCACCGAGGCCACCGAGGACACCCACCTCACCGTCTGGCCGACCGGCCAGACGCGCCCGACCACGTCGAACGTGAACGTCGCCGCCGGCCGCACCTCGTCCAACCTCGTCACCGTGCCGATCGGCGACGCCAAGCGGATCAGCACCGTGCTCAACGCCGGTCGCGCCGAGGTGATCGTCGACGTCGTCGGCTTCTACCGCCCCAACGGCGGCGACCTGTTCACCCCGCTGTCGCCGAACCGGCTGGTGGACACCCGCGACAGCGCCGCACTCGGCCCGGCCGAGACCCGCGCGGTGAAGGTCGCGGGCGTCGGCGGTGTCCCGGCCGACGCCACCTCCGTGGTGCTCAACCTCACCAGCACCGGGACCACCGTCGACACCCACCTCAAGGTGTACCCGGGCGGCGGGACCAAGCCCGTCAGCTCCAACCTGAACCCGGAGCCCGGCAAGGACAAGTCCAACCAGGTCGTCGTCCCGGTCGGTCCGGACGGCACCGTCGACGTGTACAACAACGCCGGTTCGACCCACGTCGTCCTCGACGTCTTCGGGTACTACGCCCCGAACGGCCGGGCCAGGTTCACGCCGACCGTGCCCGTGCGTCTGACCGACACCCGCGACACGCCGTTCGCCAAGCCCGGCCCGGACAGCACCACCGTCGTCGGCGGCATCCCGGCCGGCGCCCGGGCGGCCGTCCTGAACGTGACGTCCACCAACACCACCGAGGACAGCTACCTCACCGTGCACGCGCACGGCGCGCCGCGCCCCGGCACCAGCAACCTCAACCTGCTGGCCGGCCGGACCGTGCCCAACCACGTCACCACCCCGGTCGGCGCGGACGGCAAGGTCGACGTCTACAACCACGTCGGCAGCACGGACATCGTCGCCGACCTGTTCGGCTGGTTCACGGACGCCCGGCCCCAGGGCTGACGGCACACCTCCCGTTCGCGGCGGGGGCGGCCCTCCACCGGCCGCCCCCGCCCGCGCGGCCGGAGGCACGCACGGCTCAGGCTCCGCCCTCGCGACCGCTCGGCGGGGACTTCTCCCGGTCCGACGCGGCGACCTCGGCCTGCACACCCCGGCGGAGGCCGACGATCGCCACCAGCGCGGCCACCGCCATGATGGCCGACATCCAGTGGAAGACCGTCTGGGTGGCGTGGGCGAAGTCGTCCCGGAAGAACTGCGGGATGTCCGCCGCTCCACCGCTGCCACCGCTCTGCGTCTGGACCTGGGAGAGGTGGGCGGCCGTGGCTTCCGCCTGCTCCCGCGGCAACCCCTGGGCCACCAGGGAATCGGTCAGCCGGGTCCGCAGGTCGGTGACCAGGACGGTGCCCAGTACCGCCAGCCCCAGGGCGGCGGCGTAGTTGCGGACCGTCTGGGTGATCCCGGTCGCCTCGCCGTAGGACAGCCGCGAAGCCCGGTTGACCGCGTCCGTGCTGGCGGGCGAGAGCATGAAGCCCATGCCCGCGCCCGCCAGCACGACGTCCCACTGCTGCTCGCCGAAGCTCAGCGAGGTCACGTCGCCCGCCCACAGGTGGAAGCCGATCGCGGCCAGGACGCACCCGATCACCACCGGGCGTTTGGCGCCGCCCCGGTCGAGCATCCGGCCGCCGATCTGCGAGGCGATCACGAAGCCGATGAAGAACCAGAGCAGGAAGACGCCGGCCTCCGAGGCGGAGTCGCCCAGCGCGATCTGCGCGTACTCGCTGGAGAAGAAGAACACCGGGACGAAGACCAGCATCGAGATGCCGAGCACCAGGTTCTGCACCGAGAACGCGCGGATGCGGAAGATGTCCACCTGGATCAGCGGCGACGCGGTGCGCTTCTCGACGAGCACGAAGACGACCAGCAGCGCGACCCCGGCCGCGATGCAGATCCCGATCGCGGGGTCGGACCAGCCCCAGACCTGGGACTGCTGGAACCCGAAGACGCTGAGCGCGACACCGCCGGCGATCAGCGCCAGGCCCCGGTAGTCCATCGGCGCCGGACGGCTCTCCGTCACCGGCTTGGAGATCGCGACCAGCACCAGGGCGACGGCCGCCACCGGCAGGTTCACCCAGAAGATGGCACGCCAGGTCCACTCGGTCAGATAGCCGCCGAGGACCGGTCCGATCGCGGTCAGACCGCCCGCGATCCCGAAGAACAGGGCCAGCGCGCGCCCCCGCTCGCGCAGTTCGAAGTTCTGCACCACGATCGCCAGCGCCGCCGGGAACATGATCGCCCCGCCGAAGCCCTGGACGGCCCGGAAGGCGATCAGCCAGGCCTCGGCCAGGCTCCCGGTGGGCGTGAGGCCGCAGCAGGCCGAGGCACCCGCGAAGACCAGCACACCGAGCACCACCATCCTGCGGTGGCCGACGGTGTCCGCGAGCCGGCCGCCGAAGGCGAAGAACGCCGCCAGGGTGAGCAGATAGGCGTTGACCGCCCACTGCACGCCCGTACTGGTCAGCTTCAGCTCGTACTGGATGTTCGGCACGGCGATCGACACGATGGTCTGGTCGATGAAGGTCATCGCGACGGCGAAGATCATCGCCGCCAGCACCAGGTAGCGCGAGGATCCGCCGGCGGGAGCAGCGGCCATCACTGTGCCTCCGGGGTGCGTCCGCCCGTCGGGTGCCGACGGACCACCTGTGGGGCGGGCCGTTCGCAGTCGGACGGGCCCGGATTCCTGCCGTTGGTTCGGCGAGTCCCATGCTAACCACCGGCCCGGGGCGACGCCTGCCGGGCACCGGCACCCGCTCTCGCGCTCGGGGTTCCGCCCCGGCGGCCCCGGTACGGTCAGCGCTCCGGAAGCGCGCCCGTGACGCTCAGCCGGCGGTGGTCGCGCGGCGTCAGCCCGTACGCCTCGCGGAACGCCCGGCCGAACGCGGACGCGTTCGCGAAGCCCCACCGGGCGGCGAGGTCCCGCACCGACTGGTGGGCCAGCTCCGGCCGGGCGAGGTCGGCCCGGCAGCGTTCGAGGCGGCGACGGCGGATCAGTCTGCTGACGCTCTCCTCCTCGTCCTGGAAGAGCAGGTGCAGCGAACGCAGGGACATGTGGTGGCGTTCGGCGATCGTGCCGGGCGCGAGAGCGGGGTCGTCGAGGTTGTGCTCGATGAACGCCTTGACCCGCTCGAGCAGGGCCCGCGCCCGTGCCCCGGCGTCGACCTCCCGGGAGGCGTCGGCGTGCTCGGCCAGACACACGGCCGCGAGGTCCCGGGCGATCGCGCCCAGCCGCCCCAGTTCCTCCGGCCCGCACTCGGCGGCGTGCTCGCCCAGGGAGGTGAGGAAGCGGACCAGGATCGCCCCCGTCCCGCGCTGGGCGGGGATCCGCCGGGCGAGCAGACGGTCGGCCTTGTCGGGGTTGATCGGGAACTCCTTCCGGGGGATGTGCAGGACGAGGCAGCGGCTGGTCCCGTGCTCGTCGCGCGTCCCGGCCTCGAACGGCCGCGAGGTGTCCCAGAGCACCAGGTCGCCACCGGCCGGCCCGGAGTCGGTGCCGCGCTGGGAGATCCACATCGGGTTCTCCCCGGAGACCAGGGCCAGCTGGTACTGCTCGGGATCGCTGCGCCGGGTCAGGGCCGCCGGCCGGCTCGAACGCAGCGCCGGGTGGGTGTGGATCGACACGTCGACCGGGCCGAGGCCCAGGAAGGCCGCCTCCGCCTCGAAGTCGCCGGCCTGCGGGCTGCTGACCGTCACCGGGACCACGCCGCGGGAGACCGTGTCGGTGAACCACTCGAACCGCTCCGCCGCCGGCATCCCCGCGTTGGACATCGTCGACCACACCGGCTGACCCCCCGTCACTCCCGGCCCCACGGCGGCCGCGCCCTCGGCCAGTGTAGTTTCCGCACGTCACCGGCCTGTTCGCGACCCGTCGTCCGGCTGCGGCGCCCGGGAGCGCCGGGTGCCGACGCCCCGTTGGGGATCGTCGCGCCCACCGCCGCGGCGATGCGCTCCTCGGCCGTCACCCGTGCCGGGACGGCAGGTTCTGCCGCGCTCACGACCCCTCCCCCGTCGAACCGTCGAACCGTCGAACCGTCGAACCGATGCACTGATGCACTGATGCACTGATCAAATTGATGTGCGAATGTCACGCTACCTTCCGCACAATGGTCCGGTGAAAGACATTTCCGCCGCGCCCGGACCCGTCGTCCTCGGTGTGGACGACCTGCGGCCACTCCCCCAAGCGACCCGGATCGCCCGCACCAGCCGGGAGGGCGTCCGGCTCCTGGAGGAGCATCGCGACCGCTACGTGGACGAGCTCTGGCTCGACCACGATCTCGGCGGCGACGACACCGTCATGCCGGTGGTGACCCTGCTGGAGCAGGCCGCCTTCGACGGGCGACCGTTCCGGATCGGCGAGGTGCTCGTCCACAGCGCCAACCCCGTCGGCGCCGCGGCCGTGGTCCGGTCGCTCACGCGCTGGGGCTACCGCGTCCGCCGGGCGTCGGCCGAGGGCCGGTCCGGCGGGGCCTGACGGTCCGTACGCCGCGGTGTCAGCAGCTCGCGGCGGGCTCCCGGTCCTCCACGACCACGGGCCGCACCTTGGCCAGCATCAGCTCGAGGAAGCGGTCGGGGCGACGGAAGGAGGCGAAGTGCGCGGCGTCCTCGATCAGGGCGAACTCCTTGTGCGGAGCCCGCACGTCGTCGAAGAAGCGCTTGGCACGGTCGGCGGGGGTGAGCACGTCCCGGTCCCCCTGGAAGACGAAGAACGGGAGGTCGAAGGCGGTGCCGTCGGCCCAGTCGTCGAAGCCCGCGGTGGCGGGCAGGATCCGCGCGGAGAGCTTCATGCCCCTGCCCAGGTCGCCGAGGTCGCCGAGTGAGTGCAGCGGGGAGAACCAGAGCGACTTCATGACCACGGACTTCATGGTGGCGAGGGTCAGCGGGTCGCTGCTCGCGGCGATCTTCGCGTAGGCCCCGTACTGTTCGGCCGTCCACGTCCGGGTGTCGGTGCCGAGCGCCTCGATCACGGCGAGTTCCTTGTGCTTGCCGGCACCGCGCAGCCGGGCGAGCAGTGCGCGGTGGGTGGTGTCGTCGCGCCCGGCGTCGTGGATGTTCTGGTCGGTGCCGACGTAGGCGGAGTAGAGCTCGGGGTGCCGACGGGCCAGGCGCAGCCCGAAGACACTGCCGAAGGAGTTGCCGAGCAGGACGACGCGGTCGACCCCGAGCTCGGCCCGGAGGTGACGGGTGACCTCGACGGCGTCCTGGAACATCCGGTCGAAGCCGATCTCGCCCTGGCCCGCGGCGCCGGAGCGGCCGAGGGTCTTGCCGGTGCCGCGCATGTCCCAGCGGACGACGGTGAAGTGCTTCTCCCAGGCGCGGGTGCGCGGGCCGTGGATCGCGTTGGAGGCGCCCGGGCCGCCGTGGATCTCCAGCACGACCGGGTTGCCCCGGTCCTCGCCGCGGACCGAGATCCACTGCTCGATCCCGCCGATCCGGACGAAGCCCTGCTCGTCGATGCCGCGGGGGCTGTCGATCCGCATCAGGCGGGCGCCGGCGGCCTGCTTGAGCCGACGGTGACCGAGGGCGCCCGCGACGGGCGTGGCGAGGGCGGCGGCGGAGGCGAGGAGAACGGTGGCGAGCATGAGCGACCCCTTGAACTGTGTATCGAGTAAGCAATTGAGTTTATGTTATACACAGTTCTGAAAGAGCGTCAACGCCGACGTCGACGCAACGTCGAAGGCACCGGATCCGGCGAGGAGCAAGCACACATGGCGGCGAGCAGGGAGAAGAAGCGCGACCCCCGGGCGAGCCTGGCGCTGCTCTGGGGGGAACAGGGTCAGCCCCGGCGCGGCCCGAAGCCCTCACTGACCGCGGAGCGCATCGTCGTCGACGCGATCCGGATCGCCGACACCGAGGGCCTGGACACCGTCTCGATGCAGCGCGTCGCGGCCGAGCTGGGCGTCACCACCATGGCCCTGTACCGGTACTTCCCCGGCAAGGCCGAACTGGTCGACCTGATGGTCGACTCCGCCCTGGGCACGCCTCCCGCGAGCGTCCGCGACCCGGCCGGCTGGCGCGAGCAGCTGACCGAGTGGGCCCGCCAGTGCTGGGCGCTGTACCGCCGGCATCCGTGGATCCTCACCGCCACCGCCGTGCGGCGCCAGCTGATGGGCCCCAACCAGCTCGCCTGGCTCGACGCCGCCCTGGCCGCCCTCGCCCCGACCGGACTGACCCCGGCCCAGCAGCACGACACCTTCCTCCTGGTGATCGGCCACATCCGCAGTCTCGCCCAGCAGCTCGTGCACGCGGACGAGGAGGGCGAGGCGGAGTGGAACCGGCTCGCCGCCGAGGTGCTGGAGCGCCACGGACACCGGTTCCCGGCCCTCGCCGCGGCCATCGACGCCGGTGCGTTCCACCCCCAGGGCGACGACCCGCTCGACTTCGGACTGGAACGCATCCTGGACGGCGTCGCGCGCCTGATCGAACGGTCCTGAGTGTCCGCCGGGCCTGAGTGTCCGCCGGTTCCGAGCGTCCGCCGGGCCGCCGGACCCGCCGGGCTTCACCCCGCGCCCCGATCGGCCGATGCAGTACCCGGGGCACACCGCCGAACGGGTGCGGTGCGGTCCCGGGGACGAGGAGGAACGCGTGGCGGAGCAGAGGTTCGTGGTCGGGACGGCCCCCGGAGCGGTGCCGGGAGCCGGGCACGCCTGGCAGATGATGCGCAGCCCGGTCCGGTTCATGACCTCGCTGGCCGCCCACGGCGACCTGGTGCGGATCAGGATCGGCCCGTCCACGGCGTACGTGCCGTGCCATCCGGAACTGCTGCGCCGGGTGCTGACCGGCGACCAGGTCTACGACAAGGGCGGGGTCTTCTACGACCGGGCCCGCGACGTCGCCGGCAACGGCCTGGTCACCTGCCCGTACCGGGACCACCGCCGGCAGCGGCGGCTGATGCAGAGCGCCTTCACCCGCCCGCAGCTGCGGCACTACGCCGGGGCGATGCACGCCGAGATCGAGGCCACCACGGCACGCTGGCAGGACGGCCAGGTGATCGAGGCGTTCCCCGAGCTGTACGGGCTGGCGCTGCGGGTGGTGGCCCGCACGCTCTGGTCGACCGCGCTCGACGAGGAACTGACCCGGGGCGTGGAGCGGGCCTTCGACACGGTGCTGAACGGGCTGTTCCGGCAGATGTTCCTGCCCAGGTCGCTGCGCCGTCTGCCGACGCCGGCCAACCGGCGCTACCGGGCGGCGCTGCGGCAGCTGCACGAGGTCACCCAGCGGCTGATCGCCGGGTACGAGGGAGCCCCCGGGTCGACGGCCGGGGCGACCCCGGACCTGCTCGGCGCGTTGCTCGCGGCCCGGGACGAGGACGGCGGCCGGCTGAGCGACGCCGAGGTGCACGACCAGGTGATCACCGTGATGGCGGCGGGCACCGAGACGGTGGCCGCGACGCTGGTGTGGGCCTTCCACCGGCTGTCCCGGCACCCCGAGGTCGCCGAGGAGCTGTACCGGGAGATCGACACCGTCCTCGGCGGACGCCCGGTGGGCTGGGAGGACCTCCCCGCCCTCCCCCTGACCGGCCGGGTGGTCACCGAGACCCTCCGGCTCCACCCGCCCGGCTGGCTCTTCACGCGTCTGACCACCACCGGCACCGAGCTGGCCGGCGTCCCGCTGCCGGTCGGCTCCACCCTCGTCTTCAGTCCCGCCGCCGTCGCCCGCGATCCGGAGGCGTTCCCGCGGCCGGACGAGTTCCGCCCCGACCGCTGGCTGCCCGAGGAGGAGTCGCCGCTCGCCCGCCAGGCGTTCACCGCGTTCGGCGCCGGGGCCCGCAAGTGCCTGGGCGACCTGTACGCGCGGACCGAGGCGGCCCTCGTCCTCGCCACCGTGCTCTCCCGCTGGCGGCTGGACCCGGAGCCGGACGCCGATGTCCGCGCCGTCCCGCTCGCCACCGTCTACCGGCCGCGGCGGCTGCGCCTGCGGCTGTCGGAGCGGGAGCCGGTGCCGAGCCCGCGCGCGGACCGCACGGGTGTGCCGACCTGACGGGCAGGGGTGCGACGGCGCCCCCGGTCCGCGGCGCCCGGGCGGGCGGTCAGGCGGCGGACGGGTGGTTCGCCCGGTGGCGGCGGACGGCGTCGCGGTTGGCACAGCGCTGCGAGCAGTAGCGGCGCCGGCCGGTGCGGGTGGTGTCGGCGAAGATCGTGTCGCACTCCGCGACGGCGCACCGGCCGAGCCGGTGCATGCCCCGGCCCACCAGGTGCAGCGCGGTGCCGACGCCGATCAGTGAGAACAGCAGGGCACCGAGCGGCAGGTCGTCGTCCCGGTAGTGCAGGTGCCAGCCGTCGCCGGTGTGGTCGGTGAGCCGGGGGTGGGCCGTTCCGGCGGCGAGCATCAGGTTCAGTCCGGCGGCCCGCTCGCGCTCGTCGGTGGCGTCGACGACGGCCTCCCAGGCGTCCAGCACCGCGTGCACGTGTGTCAGGTCGTCGGCCGCGAACGGTCCCTCGACCACCAGTCCGGCCGCACGGCAGCGGTCCACCAGTTCGTCGACGGTCCTCGGCCGCTCGTTCGCCAACTCGGCGGCCAGGTTGACGGCGTCCTCGCCGTAAGGGTTGAGGTGCATAAGACCATTACAGCAGTCTGATCGGCATGAGTCATCACACCGACGTCCGGGGCGGGCCGTCCCCGCTGCCGTACCGCTGGACGGTCCTCGGGGTCGCCACCTTCACCCAGGCCGCCTGCTGCTTCTTCGTCCAGGGAATCGGGGCGATGGCGGTACCCCTGCAGAATGCGCTCGACCTCAGTACGACGCGGCTGGGGCTACTGCTCTCGGCCTCCCAACTGGTACCACTGATCGGCCTGTTGGTGGCGGGCGAGCTGCTGGACCGGTACGGCGAACGGTGGGTGGTCGGCATCGGTGCCGGGGTCGTCGCCGTCGGCCTGCTGGCGGGGAGCCTGGCCCAGGGGTACGCGTCACTGCTCGTGGTGCTGCTGGTCGTCGGAGCGGGGTACAGCACGATCCAGCCCGGCGGCAGCAAGTCGGTGGCGGCCTGGTTCGAGCCCTCGCGGCTCGGGTTCGCGATGGGTGTGCGGCAGGCCGGGCTGCCGCTGGGCGGGGCGGTCGCGGTGGCCGTGCTGCCGCTGGTCGCCGCCGCGGCCGGGTGGCGGGTCGCCGTGCTGGTGGGCGGGCTGGTCGCACTGGCGGGAGCGGTGGCGTTCACCGTGCTCTACCGCCGCCCGCCCGGGACGGTCGCGGAGCGCCCGGCGAAGCCGGTGCCGGCCGCACCGGCGACGGCGACGGCACCGCTCGGCGACCGGCTGCGGCTGTTGCGCCAGCCCGCGACGACGAAGGCGCTGCTGTCGGGTACGGCCATGGTCTCGGTGCACAGCGGCATCGGCGTGCTCGGCGCGCTGTACCTGCACGACGTGACCGACCTCGGGGCCGGTGCGGCGGGTGCCGTCCTGGTGGCGGCGCAGATGGCGGGCACGGTCGGGCGGATCGGGCTCGCGGCGTGGAGCGACCGCAGTCGCGCGGGCCGCTACCGGCCGGTCCTGGCGAGCATGCTCGCGGCGGCGGCCGCGCTGGTGGCCCTGGCGACCCCGCTCGGCGGGCATCCGCTCGCGGCCGCCGTGCTCTTCGCCTGGCTGGGCTTCTTCGGGATCGGCTGGTACGGCCCCTGGGTCGCGCACCTGGCCGAGGCCGCCCCGCCCGGCCGGACCGGCTTCGCGCTCGGGCTCGTGATGGCCGTCAACCAGGTGGCCGTGATCCTCGCCCCGCCCGCCCTCGGCCTGCTGCGGGACACCACCGGCGGCTACAGCGCCGCCTGGATCGCGCTGGCGGCGACGGCGACCGGGACGGCGGCGGTCACGGCCCGACGGGGACGCGGGCCCGGCGCCGCCGCATCCACTGCGCCACCCCGGGGCACCGAGGCCGCCCGCACCGATGCCGCTCCGGCGCCCGGTGCGAGCCTCGCGGGCGGGACAGCGTCCCGGCCGACGGCCTGAGGCAGCGGACCGCGCCGGCCGACCGGGCCGGCCCCCGACCTCTCCTCGGCCCGGCCCCGACCTCTCCCCGGCGCGGCGGCGGACGGACCGAGGAGGGGTCGGGAGCCGGGGGCGGGTCAGTACCGCAGGTCGGCGGCGATCCGGCCGGCGTCCGAGAGGGTGCCGTCGGGGACGAAGGAGACCTGGGCGCCGGTGTCCAGGGCGCGCTCGATCACCTCGTCGACGATGTCCTCGCGCGCGCCCGGCTGGTCGGCCTCGGCGGGCACCAGGTGGTCGCCCTCGTCGCGGACGGTGAGCCGGAAGTTCTCCTCCACCACCAGCTGGGCGACCCGCCCCTCGGCGACGCTCTGCCAGACCTCGTCCAGCCCGGCCGCGAAGGCCTGGCGGCCGCGGGCCTTGTCGAGGCGGGCGAGGGCGTCGGAGACCCCGGCGTCCGCGTGCGCGCGGACCGCGGGCTCGACCACCTTGCGGACCGTCTCGGCGTCCGCCTGGGCGAGGCCGCCGTGCGGGATCTGCGCGGTCGCGCCGCGGACGATCGGCCCGGCGCCGTCCAGCAGGGCGAGGGCCGCCGCCTCTCCGACCACGTACAGCGGGCGCGGGTCGGCGGCCAGCACCTTGCCGAGCTCGGTCTCCGCCTGCCGCAGGAAGATCTTGGTCTCCTCGTCCTGGAAGGTGCTGGGCTTGTCGCCGATCCGCTCCTGCCGCTCCGGGTCGGGGTTCTCGTACTGGCGCACCAGCGGGAAGCCGTGCCGGGTGTCCTCCGCCACCCGCTCGCTGTTGCCGCCCCACAGCAGCACCCGGTCCGCGGCGAGCGCGAGCACCCAGTGCGGCCGCTCGGCCGCCTGGGCGGCCACCAGGTTGCGGGTCAGGAAGGTGTCGGACAGCACCACCCGGGCGGGCGCGGTCCGGCCCAGCGACCAGACGTGGTGCTCGCCCGGCGCGACCAGGATCGCCAGGCCCTCCTCGGCGTGCACCAGGTCGACCTCGGCGAGCGCCCGGTCGAGCTGCTCCAGGACATCGATCCGGACGGCGCGGGAAACCTCCGGATCCTCCTCGATCCGCTTCCTCGCCGCGGCCGCGAGGGTGCGCAGCCGGACCGGGTCCTGCGCGTTGTCGGGCTCCCGGCGGTGCGTGGGCATCAGGACCGACACGGCCGGGTACGGCCTCGGGCGGCGCAGCTCGGCGAGGACGGCGGGGGTGAGAGCGGGGTACATGGGGGCCCTTTCCGAAGGCGGTCAGGCCTTCTGCGGGTGGACGCACACATCATGGATTTTGTCCCAATCATCACCAATTTACCCATTGGCGGGATGCGTTGTGGGACCTCGCGCGTCCGTGCCGCCGCGGGCCGTCCTCCGCCAGGTGGCCGGCCCGGGAAGATCCGTGGACGGACCGACGGACGGTCACGTACGGTGGCGCCACGCCGCGAGACGAACGGAAGGAGGCGAGTGCCGTGCAGTCCATACCTTTCCAGCGCTCCCTCTCCCGCTGTCCCGGCGTACTTCGTCAGTCCTGACCGGGAGCGCTCACACAGCCTGCATCCCGGAGGAATCCATGACCGGTACGGTCATCCGCACGCTTTCCGCGAGCGACACCCACCTGTTCGACGCACACCCCGACCCCTTGGGCGCCCGCGAGGGCCACCGACGCACCACGTTCCGCCCCGACTGGAAGCGCGTCGCCCTGCGCGGCGGCGAGGTCGTCGCCCGCGGCGCCTGGTGGGGCGGCCCGGAGGACGCGGAGCCCGTCAACATCAACTGGTTCGACGTCGCCGAGGGCCACGAGGAGGCCGGGGCCGAACTCCTGCGCTCCGCCCCCTGGCAGGTCGAACTCGAGATCAACCTGCCCGGCGACTGGCGGGAGCGGGCCGAGCCGCGCTCCGCCGCCGAGGCACGCTTCAGCGCCGCCCGGGCCGCCGGGTACGAACTCCTGGTCGAGCGCTTCCTCTACCGCTGGACCCCGGAGTGCGGCCTGCCCGAGCGCCCGGGACGCCTGCGCTTCGAGGCCGAACCCGACGACGGTGTCTTCTTCGAGGCCCTGCGCAGCATCCACTCCGCCACCCTGGACGCGCACGCGCTGCAGGCGATCGCGGAGGGCGGCCTCGACCGGGCCGCCCAGGAGGAGCTGGACTTCTTCCACTGGTGCCCCTCCCCGCGGGAGTGGTGGCAGACGGCGCGCACCCCCGACGGCGAACTCGCCGGCATCCACGTCCCCGCCCACAACCCCTCCGGCCCGACCATCGGCTTCATCGGCGTCCTCCCCGGGCACCGGGGCCGCGGCTACGCCTACGACCTGCTCGCCGAGTGCACCCGCACCCTGGTCGAGCACGGCGCCGAATCCATCACCGGAGCCACCGACCGCACCAACCACCCCATGGCCGCGAACTTCACCAGGGCCGGCTTCCCCGTCGTCAGCGAACGCGTCAACTTCCGTCCGCCGGGCCGAACGGCCTGACGCCCGGCAGCACGCGGCGTGCGGTCCGGGAGCCGGTTCCGGCCCGGACCGCACGCCTGGGCACCGGAGTGCCGAGGTACTGAGGCGCCGAGGCGCCGCCGGAGCGGATCAGGCGGATCCGGATCGGGGGCCGCACCCGGCGGTGGCGGTCACAGTTCGGTGACCGCCGGTCGGATCCGTTCCGGCGGTACGGCCTGAGCGGGATCCTGGGGTGCATGCGGGAGACCAGGTGGGTGGCGCAGATCGTGGACGGTGACCTCGTCCGGGCCGGCGGGGCCCGGACGGGGCCGCGGGAACACCACTCACAGCACGCTGGCCCGCAGAGAACAGGATCATGATGCCGCTGATCGAACCCGCTCCTCCCGGCAAGGGGGCCCCTGTCGGGCTCGCGGTCGCCGCGACGCTGCTCACGCTGATCGGCCTCTACGTGTGGCCGTGGTGGCCCTCCGGCTTCTCGGACCCGACCTTCCTGGAGTTCCGCCGGGAGTTCACGGACGGCCCCCCGGCCGTGACCTGGTGGGACACCGTGTACTTCAGCTGGTTCCAGTACGGGTACCTGGTGCAGACCGTGTCCGTGCTGGTACTGCCGTTCACCGTGGCGCGGGACGACCGCCTGCACTGGTTGTCACTGGCGGCCGTGCTCACCTGCGGCTGGCAGCTGGCCGGTGTGCTCGGCAGCACCGTCTTCCACACCACGCCCGCGCCCTTCCTGGGCCCGCTCGCCGGAATCCTCGCCCTGATCGGCTGGCTGCTCGGCCGCCGGAAGGCGCCCCGCGTCGGGTAGCCCGGCAGAGCACGGGCGGGGTTCAGCGGCCGGTGGTGCCGGCGGCGGCCCGGGCGGCCTCGGCGAGCAGGGTGATCTCGGCCGCGACGGCCGCCGGGTCGGCGGGGACGGTCGTCCCGGCGACGGTGTCCAGGCCGGGGTGGGATCCGACGCGCACGGCCCGTTCGGCGTTGCGCAGCAGGTCGAAGTCGTTGATGTCGTTGCCGAAGGCGGTGTACTCGGTGATCCCCATCGACGTCAGGGCCTCCCACTTCGTCGTCGAGCCCGGCGCGAAGTCGATGATGGCCTCGTCGAGGTGGTGGTTGACGGTCAGTCCCAGACGGCGACCGGCGTCGGCGAGGGCCGCCAGGTCGGAGGCGCCGACCACGAGGAACTTCACCACCTCGGGGAGCTCGTCGAGGTCGACCCGCCGGGCCAGCCGCCCCTGGTCGACCCGACCGCGGATCGGGTGGTCCTCGGGCCCGGTGTAGGCGTAGTCCCACGGACCGTCCGCGAGGTAGCTCGCCCCGTAGTGGCCGACCGCCTCCATCAGCGCGCCGAACGCGCCGGCCTCGAAGGCGGCCCGCGCCCGGACCCGGCCGCCGACCGAGACCAGACTGCCGTTCCCGCCGATCAGGGTGGCGGCCGGGAAGGCGCCGTCGAGCACGGGAAGGACGTCACGGACGGGCCGTGCGGAGGCGAACACCAGCCGGTGACCGGCGCGTTCGCAGGCGTCGATCGCCGTGAGGATCCGCTGATCGATCGTCCGGCCGTCGAAGCAGAGCGTGCCGTCGATGTCGAAGACCACCGTACGGGCGTGAAGATTGATCATGATCGGATCATATCCGGATGAACCAGATGGACCCGACGAACCGGGCGGCCCGGTACCGCCGGAGCTCAGGCGAAGCGAAGGCGAAGCTCAGGCGAGGTCGAGGAGTTGCTCGTAGAAGCCGCCGAAACCGCGCCGCTCGTCGACGAGGTGGACCTCCAGGATCCAGTGGCAGCGCCAGCCGGCCCGGTCGGTGCGGCGCAGCGGGTGCTCGTTGTCCGGGGTGATGTAGGACTCGGCCTTGGCGCCGTCGACGCTCTCGTGCGGGAACTCCCCTACCAGGTGGCCCGCGTGCCAGCCGCCCAGGGCCCAGCCCCGTTCGGCCGCGAGCCGCTCGACGTGCGCGTGCAGTTGACGGCCCGTGACGTCGGGGTCGGCGTGGAAGGCCGCGCGGCCGCCGTCGAACACCGCGGCCAGGTCGTCCCGCAGGCGGTGCTTGTGCGGGTCCTCGCCGAGGACGAAGGTGCGGCCGAAGTCCGCCTCGTACTCCTCGAAGATCGGGCCGAAGTCGGCGAACGCGATGTCGTCCTCGCCGATGAGCCGGTCCGGCGGGTTCTCCTGGTAGGGGAACAGCGTGTGCGGGCCGGAGCGGACGATGCGCTTGTGCCAGTGCTTGGTGGTGCCGAACATGTCGTTGGCGAGGTCGCGGACCAGGTCGCTGACCTCGCGTTCGCCGCGGCCGGGGGCCACCAGGCGGCGCGCCTCGACCTCGGCGAAGAGGCGTTCGGCCTTGGCCTGCGCCTGGACGAGTCCCAGGGCGCGCAGCTGCTCGTCCATCCGGTCGGGTTCTCCCACGGTGCCGTTCCTGTTCCTGAGATCGGGTGTCACGGGGTCGGGTTCGGGGTCCGGGTCGCGCTCACGGGGTCGCGCTCACGGGGTCGCGCGCACGAGGACGAGCGACCCTTCGTAGGCGGCCCGGGTGCGCAGGTGGCCGAAGCGGCGTTCCCACTCGCCGGACTCGAGATCCCGGCGGAGCCCGCGGTCGAAGCGTTCGCGCACGCCGTCGTCGACGAAGCTCCAGGCCGAGCAGGCCTGCCGGGCGGCGGGGTCGAGCAGCATCTCCGGGCGGCCGTAGTACGCCTCGTTGAAGCCGTCGGTGCAGTCGAGCGGGATCGGGACCGGACGGACGGTGACGCTGCCGCCCAGGGCGGCGGCCAGTGCGTCGATCGGGGGGTAGCGGCGGGCCTCGGTGTCCAGCACCTCGGGCGCGTACTCGTGGAGCCAGAAGTCGCGCACCAGTCGCGGGTCGCAGGTCAGCACGACGACCGGGCCCCGGGTGACGCGCCGCATCTCGCGCAGGCCCGCCGCGACGTCCTCCCACTGATGGACGCTGAACAGCGTCATCGCGGCGTCGAACACCCCGTCCTCGAACGGCAGGTCCCCGGCGACGGCGTCGACGGCCGGGGCGAGGTGGGCGGGGCGGCCGGCCCGCATGGACGCCGACGGCTCGACCGGTGTCACGACCCGGGCGGCACTCTCGTAGGAACCGGTACCGGCGCCGACGTTGAGCACGGTCAGCGCGCCGCCGAGGGCCTCGGCGATGACCTGCGCCACCCGGCTGTCGGGCCGGCGGTAGGAGGAGTAGCCGGACCCGATGGCGCCGTAGTCGACGTCTCCGGCGCTGCCGTCCCGGGTGCGTGCGTTCATGACTCCAGGCCTCCTTCGGTCCCGACCGGGTGCCGCGAGGGCCCGGGGCCGTTCTCCCCGGCTCCGCCAGCCCCGTGGGAGAATCTTGCATCCGCGAGGGCCGATAAGTAAAACACCTGGCAGATGCTTGTCATTTCTTCCAAATGACCAGCAGATGCGATGCCGGTGAATCGTGTTCCCCTCCGAATCGACCGGGGCGGACCCCGCCGCCGGTGGCGGCGGGAGGGAGGCTCTAGGATCGAGGCCCCGCCTGCACGACCCGGAGGTCGCGAACCCATGTCCGGAACGGCAACCCAGCGTCTCTTCTCCTACGGCACGCTGCAGTTGGAGCAGGTGCAGCTCAGCAGCTTCGGCCGGCTGCTGGAGGGACGGGCCGACGCCCTGCCCGGTTTCCGGCTGACCACGATCGAGATCACCGACCCCGCGGTGATCGCCGCCAGCGGCACCGACCGGCACCCCCTGGTACTCCCGTCGACGGAGGCGGGGGACGCGGTCGGGGGCACGGTCTTCGCGATCACCGACGAGGAGCTCGCCGCCGCGGACGAGTACGAGGTCGACGACTACGCCCGCCACGAGGTGCTGCTCGCCTCCGGTACCACGGCCTGGGTGTACCTCTCCGCCGGGTACGCCCCCGCCACGTACGACCCCGCCGGGAGCTGACCCCGGCGGGCGCTCACCCCGGCGGGAACCGACGCGCCGCAGCGCGCAGCGCGACCCCGGCTCAGGCCCGGTCCGGCACCGGCGCCCCGGCCGGCCCCCGTGGCGCGTCGGGGTACGGCTCCGCGCCGCCGAGCGGGAGAACGGTGTCGGCGTGCGCGGAGACCAGCGGAAGGTCGTGGCTGACCAGGACGATCGCCAGACCCCGCTCGTCCCGCAGCCCGCGCAGCAGCGCCATGATCCCCTCGGCCGTACCGGCGTCGAGGGCCGAGGTGATCTCGTCGCAGAGCAGGACGTCCGGTTCGGCGGCCAGGGCGCGCGCGACGGAGACCCGCTGGCGCTGCCCGCCGGACAGTTCGTGCGGACGACGGTGCGCGTGGTCGGGGGTGAGGCCGACCGCGGTCAGCAGCTCCGCGACGCGCTCCTCGCACCGGTCCGCGGCCGTGGCGAAGTGGAGCTTCAGCGGCCGGGCGAGCGTGGCGCCGACGGTGCGGGCGGGATTGAGGGCACCGAGGGGGTTCTGCGGCACCAGTTGCACGCGCCGTCGCTGCTCGCGGCTGCGACGCCGGTAGGTGGGGGCGAGCGCTTCGCCGCCGAGCAGCACCCCACCGGCCTCGGGGCGGTGCAGACCGGCGAGGCAGCGCAGCAGGGTGGTCTTGCCGCAGCCGGACGGGCCGGTGACCCCGGTCAGGGTACCGGGGGCCAGCCCGAGGTCGAGGGCGGTGAGGACCTCCCGGGCGGCGCGGCCGGTCCCCACCCGGGCGGTGAGCGCGGCCACCTCCAGCACCGGCCCGGTGACACGCTTCACCACGGGTCCGGCGGCCGCCGCCGGGGCCGCCCTCCGTGCGGCGGGCACCGGGAGGTGCGGGGGCCGCAGGGCGAGGACCTCGTCGGCGCAGCGCGCCACGAAGTCGGGGTCGTGGCTGGTGAGCACGACGGCGAGACGGTCGCGGTCGGCGAGGTCGCGCAGCAGGTCGGCGATGTCGTCGCGCAGGTCGGCGTCGAGGCCGGCGGTGGGTTCGTCGAGGAGCAGGATCGCGGGCCTTCGGGCCAGGGCCCGGGCGAGGGCGACCCGCCGCTGCTGGCCGCCGGAGAGCAAACCGGGGCGGCGGTTCTCGAGCCCTTCGCCGACCGGCAGGCGGACCGCCCGGAGCAGTTCCGGCACGGAGGCGGCGCGGCGGTCGGCGGCGGTCTCGGTGATGATCCGTCCGACCCGCATCCGGGGGTCGAGGCCGGAGCCGGGGTCCTGGCCGACCAGGGCGAGCCGGTGGCGGCGCAGTCGGCGCAGTTCCGCCGGGGGGAGGGCGAGGATGTCGTGGCCGAGGACGGTGAGGTCCCCCGCGGCGACCCGCGCGTCCGGGGGCAGGGCGCCGACGAGGGCGTGCAGCAGGGTGGTCTTGCCCGCGCCGGAGGGGCCGGTGACGGCGGTGACCCGGCCCGGGACGAGGGCGAGGGTGGCGTCGGTGAGCAGCGCGGTGCCGTGCAGCGTGACGGTCAGTCCGGTGGCGCGGGCGGCGGTGGTGGCGCTCACAGCGGGGTCTCCGGGGTGGGGCGGGCGGGGGCGAGGGCCTCGGCGGCGAGGTTGACGCTGACGGCGAGCAGGCCGATGGCGAGGCAGGGTGCGCCGACGGCCCAGACGTTGAGGGTGAGTCCGGCGGCGTTCTCGCGGATCATCAGTGCCCAGTCGGCTTCCGGCGGCTGGGGTCCGAGCTGGAGGAAGGCGGCGACGGAGACGATGTAGACGCCTTCGACGAAGCGCAGGCCGAACAGTGCCAGCACGGTGGAGCGCAGGTTGGGCAGGACCTCGCGGACGGTCAGGTGCCAGAGGTTCTCGCCGCCCGCCGCCGCGGCCTCGACGTAACCGGCGGTGGCGAGGGGCGCCGCGGCGGCGGCGACGATCCGGACGGCGTAGGGGATGCCGAGCACGGTCGCCGCGGTCGCGACGGCGAGGCGTCCGCCGCCGGGCCAGGCCAGCGCGACGAGCATGATGGCGAGGACGGAGGGCAGCAGGATCGTCAGGTCGGCGGCGCGTTCGATCCACCGGCCCAGGGCGGGGCGCAGCACCGCGACGATGCCCAGGGCGGTGGCGACGGCCGTCACGACGAGCGCGACGGCCAGGGCGGTGGCGATCAGGGGTGCGCCGCCGGTGAGGAGGCGGCTGAGGACGTCCCGGCCCAGCTGGTCGCCGCCGAGCGGGGCGTCGCCGCCGGGCGGGGCGTAGGGGAAGGCGACCGGGGTGTCGATCGGGTACGGGGCGAGGAGCGGCCCGGCGAGGGCGAGGGCGACGAGCAGGAGTGCGGGCACGGCGCGCAGGAGGACCCGGCGGCCGCGCGCTCGGGCCGGGGCGGGGGCGCCGGTCGGACCGGGGCGGACGGAGGTCATCGGTGCTGCTCCCCGAGGGCGGTGGTGCGGACGAGGTCGGCGAGCAGCAGGAGGAGGCTGATGGTGGCGCCGGCCGCGGCGACGACCCCGGCGACGAGCGGGGTGTCGCGGTCGGTGATCGCCCCGGCCAGGACGGCTCCGATGCCCGGGTAGTTGAAGAGGGTCTCGACGACGACGGTGCCGCCCAGCAGCATGCCGGTGGAGGTGGCGATGCCGACGGCGACGGCCGGCAGGGCTCCGGGGAGCATGTGGTGGACCAGGATCCGCCGGCGGGGCAGACCGTCCAGGACCGCGGCCCGCACGTGCGGCAGCGCGGCCTGGTCGGCGAGCGCGCCGCGCACGATCCGGGTGTTCCAGCCGATCTGGGGCAGGGTCAGGGAGAGCAGCGGCAGCACGATCATCGTCCAGGACTCGGGTCTGCCGTCGGGTCCGGTGAGGGTGACGGCCGGGAGCCAGCCGGTCCACTGGGACAGCAGGAGCAGCAGGCCGACGGAGACGACGAACTCCGGCAGGGCGAAGGCCGCGGTGGACAGGGTGTCGACGGCCCGGTCGGTGCGTCCGCCCGGGCGGAGCGCGGCCCAGCCGCCGAGGGCGAGGGCGCCCGCGGTGCTGAGGGCGAGGGCGAGCACGCCGAGCAGGAGGGTGTTGGGGAAGGGGCCGGCCAGGACGTCGGTGACGTGCTGGCCGTGGGCGGTGGTGCCGAGGTCTCCGGTGGGCAGGCCGGTCATCCAGTCCCGGAACCGCTCCGCCACCGGCCGGTCCAGTCCCATGGCGGTGCGGCGGGCGGTGAGGTCGGCGGCGGTGACGCCCCGGTCGGCGGTGGCACCGGCGGCGTCGCCCGGCAGGATCTCGACGGCGGCGAAGACGGCGGCGAGCAGGACGAGGAGCATCAGCAGCCGCCGGGCGGCCTGCCGGGCGACCCGGCCCGCGCCGGGGAGGACGCGGGCCGGGACGCTGCGCGGCGGGTGGACGCCGGCCGGGCGGAGCGCTGTCAACGCGCCAGCCAGGTCTTCTCGAGCTGGACGCGCCCGTACCCGGGGAGGCGGGGCAGGTCGCGAACGGCCGCGCCGGCGAGGTCGATGCCGTCGGCCATGCCCCACAGCAGGTAGCCGGAGCCGGCGAACTCGATCTCCTGGAGGCGGTGCAGCAGCTTGCCGCGCTCGGTGGCGTCGACGGTTCCCATCGCCCGGCGGTAGGTCTCGTCGAAGGAGGGCTCGTTCCAGCCGCTCTCGTTCTGGCCGGCGTCCGAGAGCATCGTCTTGGAGGCGAAGAACACGACGGAGTCGTTGGTGCCCCAGTACGTGGTGTAGAGCGGCGCCTTGAGCCAGGTGGCGTCCCAGAAGATCTTGGAGTCCTGCTTCACCACGTTGATCTTCACCCCGGCCTCGCGGGCCTGGGTGGCGAACAGGGTCGCGGACTCGGCGAGTCCGGCGATGTCCTCGGTGGTGATCAGGTCGTAGGTCTTCGCGGTGTCGAACCCGGCGTCGGCGAGCAGTTGCTTGGCCCTGGCGAGGTCGCGGGTGCGCTGCGGCAGGTCCTTGGCGAGGGCCGGGTCGCCGGTGCCGAGGATGTCGTTGCCGACGGTGCCGTAGCCGGAGAGCACCTGCTTGACCATGGCGTCGCGGTCGACGGCGAGCTTGAGGGCCTCGCGCACGCGGGGATCGGCGAACGGGCCGTCGGCGGTGCGCATCACGATCGGCATCGCCATGTCGTTGGGGCGGCGGACGATCTGCACGTCCTTGCGGGCCTCGGCCGTGCGGGCGGCGACGGCGCCGACGTTGGAGGCGACGTCGATCTGTCCGGCGAGCAGGGCGTTGGCCATCGCCTGGGGGCTCTCGAAGAGCCGGACCTCGACGGCGTCCAGGAGGGCCTTGCCGCCGTACCAGTTGTCGTTGCGCACCAGGCGGGCGTTGCCGTCGCGGTACCAGTCGAGCTTGAACGGGCCGGTGCCGGGGGCGTCGGCGATCGCGTCGTCCTTGGTGTCCTTCTTCAGGACGAAGGTGGTCAGCCGGGTGAGCAGCGGCAGCTCGGCGTTGGGGTAGTCGGAGACCAGGACGACGGTCTTCGCGTCCTCGGCGGTGATGTTCTCCGGCTGGATGCCGGGCAGGCGGCTCTTGCCCGAGGGGGTGTTGCGCAGGCGCTTGAGCGACCAGACGACGTCCTCGGCGGTGACCGGGGTGCCGTCGTGGAAGGTCGCGCCGTCGGCGAGGGTGAAGCGCCAGGTCCGCAGGTCGTCGGAGGGCTTCCAGGACGCGGCCAGGCGCGGGGCGGTGTTGGTCGACACCCCGGGTGCGGCGAGGGTGTCGAAGACCAGGCTGAGAATGAGGTAGTCGCTCTCGTTGGCCTGGGTGCCGTGGGGGTCGCGGGTGACGGCGGAGGCCTTGCCGAGCGCGCCGATCTTCAGCGTGCCGCCCGGGCGGGGCTGCTGGGAGCCGGCGCCGGAGGGCGCGGCGTCCGTGGATCCGCTCTTTCCGCTGCTGCAGGCAGCGAGCGCACCGGCCGCCCCCGCACCGGCACCGGCCCACAGCAGCTGTCGTCTGGTGATGCCCACGTTCGTTCCTCGTTTCCGGTCGTGCTCAACTTGCTTAGGCTTACCTAACCTAAGTTCAGGACGGCGTGCAAGCCGCCCGACGGAGCGCACCACCCCCCGCACCGCGCCCCCCGTGGTCATCAACAGGCCTTCTGAGCAGGCCAGTTGGGCACGTGCGCCGGCCGCTCCGGGGCCGAAAACTGAGTCTACGTAAATGTAGACAAGAAGCCGGGTAAGGCTTGCCTTACCTCGAAGTCGTTGTTACGTTTCCTGTCGTCCGGCCGTTCCAGCCGCCCCCGGACCCACCCCCTCACGTCATGTGCAGCTCCCGCCGCCGCCCCACGCCGGCGCGGTGATGCCACATGCCCGCGCCACTTCTCTCTCCCGTCCCCGGAAGGTCCGCCGTGCCCACCTGCCCTGCCCCGGTACGCCGTCTCGACCCCGTCACCGCCGCGGAACTCACCTCCGCCGCCGCGAAGCTGCTGGCCCGCCACGGCTCCGCCACCAGCCCCGCCCTGCTCGCCGACCTGCCCGCCGAGTGCGCCCGGCTGAGCGCGCCGCTGCGCCACCTGCTGCGTCCGGTCGACACCGCCGACGGCCTGTTCGTCCTGCGCGGCCTGGACCTCGACGACACCGAACTCGGACCGACCCCGGGACACTGGTCCACCGTCGCCGACGCCGGCGCCCGCTGGGACGTCGCCCTGCTGCTCGTCTCCACCCTGATGGGCACCCCCATCGCCTGGGACGGCCAGCAGGAAGGGCGGTTCGTGCACAACATCGTGCCCTCGCCGGGACACGAGAGCGAGCAGACCGGCGCGTCCAGCTCCGTGCTGCTCACCCCGCACACCGAGGACGCCTTCCACCCCGGCCGCGCCCACCTGCTGCTGCTGTGCTGCATGCGCAACCACGACGGCATCGCCACCACCGCCGCGAGCGTGCGCCTGACCGGGCTCGACCCGGCCGACCTGGACCTGCTGAAGCGGCCCGTCGCGCCGATCCTGCCCGACGACGCCTACGAGCAGGCCCAGCGGTTCGGCGGCCGCCCCGCCCCGGTGCCCACCCTCTTCGACAGCCCCGAGGGCCTGACCATGCGCTACGACCCCGCCTACACCCCGCTGGAGGAGACCGACCCGGTGTGGCAGGAGGCCTACGAGCGCCTCGGCCGGGAGCTGGCCCGGGTCTCGGTCGCGGTCAGCCTGGAGCCCGGCGACATCCTGGTCGTCGACAACGACACCGTCGTCCACGGCAGGGTCCCCTTCCGGGCCCGCTACGACGGTACCGACCGCTGGCTCAAGCGTGCCTCGGTCCGGGTCGAGGACCGCCCCACCCGCCCGCTCGCCGAGCACGACGAACACGGCTACGGCCAGGCCGCCCTCACCGCCTGGGCCTCCTGAACCGCCGACGCGACGCCACCGCCCCTCCGCCCTCCGCCCTCCGCCCTCCGCCCTCCGCCCTCCGCCCTCCGAAAGGCCACACCCATGGACCGGGACGACACCACCCTGCGCGTACTGTCCACCAGTGACCTCGCCGGCCTGGACATCACCCTCGCCGACGTCGTCGACACCGTCGAACAGGCCTACCGCACCCTCGCCGCCGGGCAGTCCGACAACCCCCGCAAACTGACCGTCAAACCCGCCGACGGCCACTCCGTCTCCTACGCCATGCTCGGACGCGACGGCGTCCGCAACGTGGTCGCGGTCAAGACCTCGTACAAGCACGGTCTGCACGAGAGCCGCGAGAACCAGCACTACTACACGACGCTGACCATCTACGACGACGTCACCGGCCTGCCGGTCGCCATGATGGACTGCTCGCGGATCGGCTCCCTGCGCACCCCGGCCGTCTCGGCCCTGCTGGCCCGCGAGTGCGCCGCGCCCGGCGCCTCCACCGCGCTGGTGATCGGCACCGGCACCCAGGGCCGGCTGGCGCTGCCGTTCCTGCTCACCACCCTCCCCGGGCTGGAGCGCCTGCTGCTGTCCGGCACCCACCCCGACGGCATCGCCGCCGTCCGCGCCGAACTCGACCGGCATTTCCCCGGCCGCGAGATCGAGCTGGTCACCGACCTCGCGGCGGCCGCCCGCGACGCCGACCTCGTCGTCGCCACCGCCGGTGGCCACACCACCGCCGCCGTCGAGGCCGAGCAGCTCAAGCCCGGCGCGACGGCGATCCTGGTCGGCCACGGTCTCGCCCCCTCCACCCTGCACCGAGCGGACCGGGTGATCGCCACCAGCGAGGCCCAGATGCGCGTCACCGGCACCGACATGGCCGACGCCGACGGGAAGTTCCCGGCCGTCGACCTGGAACTCCCCGCCGCGATCTCCGGGGCCGCCACCGCCCGCACCGCGCCCGACCAGCGGATCTTCGCCTACAACAGCGGACTCGTCGTCACCGACATCGCGCTGGGCCACCGCTTCGCCCAGCTCGCCACCGCCCAGGGGCTCGGGACCGAGGTGGCCCTGTGGCGCTGACCCTGCCCGCCCGCCCCGACCCGCTCACCCTGCCCGCCCACCCCGACCCGCTGGCCGACGGCCTGCACGCGAGCGGCCTGCTCCACGAACTCGCCCACGGCCTCGACAGCCCGTTCCACTACCTGCTGCCCGAACGCTTCGACGCCAACCTCGCCGCGTTCCGCGCCGCCCTGGCCGACACCGGTGTGGACGGCCACGTGTACTACGCGAAGAAGGCCAACAAGGCCTCCGTGTTCGTCGAACGCTGCGCCGAGGCCGGCGCCGGCGTGGACGTCGCCTCCCTCGGTGAACTGCGCGACGCCCTCGGCCACGGCGTGCGCGGCGAGGACCTCGTCGTGACCGGCCCCGCCAAGTCCGGGCACCTGCTGCGCGTCGCCGTCCGGCAGGGATCGCTGATCGCCGTCGACGCCCCCGACGAACTCCGGCGGCTGCTCGACCTCGGCGCCGGCCGCCCGGCCCGGGTCCTGCTGCGCCGCCACCCGCCGAACCAGCCCCGCAGCCGCTTCGGCCTCGACGACGCGCAGCTCGGCCGGGCGCTGCGGGACTGCGCCGACGCGGGCGACCTGGTCAGGATGGAGGGCTTCAGCTTCCACCTGTCCGGCTACGACACCCGGCCGCGCACCGACCTCGCCGGGGAGCTGGTCGAACTGTGCCTGAAGGCCCGGACCCTGGGCCTGCCGGCGGACCGGATCAGCATCGGCGGCGGCTTCGCCGTCGACTACGTCGACGCCGCCGCCTGGGAGAGCTTCCTCGCCGAGCAGCGCCCCGGGCACTACCACGCCGACAAGGCCTTCGGCACCGGCGACTTCTACCCCTACCACTCCCCCGTCGCCGGCGCCGACGCGCTGCGCGCCGTGCTCGCCGGGAGCCCCGGCGGCACCGGGCCCGCCCTCGCCGAACGGCTGCGGCAGGCCGGGGTGACGCTGCTGCTGGAACCCGGCCGCGCCCTGCTCGACCGGGCCGGCTCCTCGGTCTTCCGGGTCCAGGGCGTCAAGGACCGCGCCGGGTACGGCATCGTCACCGTCGACGGCACCAGCCTCAGCCTGTCCGAGCAGTGGTTCAACAGCGAGTACCTGCCCGAACCGCGGTTGCTGCCCGCCCCCGGCGCCGGGACGGCGGGCTCGCCGTACCCGGCCTGCGTCGGCGGGGCCAGCTGCCTCGACTCCGACCTGCTGACCTGGCGCAAGGTCCCGTTCCCGGCCCGGCCCCGGGTCGGCGACCTGCTCGTCTACCCCAACACCGCGGGCTACCAGATGGACTCCAACGAGTCCCCGTTCCACGAACTGCCGCTGCCGCCGAAGGTCGTCGTCGACCGCCCCGGAGACGGCTCCCGGTACCGCTGGCGCCTCGACCGCTGAGACCGCCTCGCCCCGCCCTCTCCGGGCACCCGCACCACCCGTACTGTCCGCACCGCCCCACGGAGCCACGCCATGACCGACGCCCTGCACCGCCCCCCGGTGGTCAGCCGGATCTCCGACCTCATCGGCCGCACCCCGCTGTTCGAGCTCGCCCGGGCCGACAACGGCGCCCGCCTGCTGCTCAAACTGGAGATGTTCAACCCCACCGGTAGCGCCAAGATCCGGATGGCCCGTCAGATGGTCCTCGACGCCGAGGAACGCGGCGAGCTGCGCGAGGGCGGCCACATCGTCGAGTCCACCTCCGGCAACACCGGTCTCGGGCTCGCCGTCGTCGCCGCCGAACGCGGCTACCGCTTCACCGCCGTCGTCGACAACCACGCCGCCGTCGACAAGCTGCGCGGCATGAAGGCCATGGGCACCGAGCTGGTGTACGTCGACGCCGACACCGACGGCGAGGAGCTCCACACCGCCGCACGCGAGGAGCTCGCCGAGGAGATGGCCCGCGGCAAGGACAACACCTTCTTCACCGAGCAGCACAACAACCCGAGCAACGCGGTCGGCTACTACGACGTCGGCCGCGAGATCGCCCAGGCCCTCGACCACCGGGTCGACGTGCTGATCGGCGCGGTCGGCACCGGCGGCGGCCTCTGCGGCACCGCCAGGGAGCTGCGCCGGAGCGTCCCGGACGTCACCGTCGTCGGCGTCGAACCCAAGGGCTCCATCGCCTTCGGTCCGCCCGCCCACGACTACTACCAGTCCGGCACCGGCACCCCCGAGGGCGCCAGTATCGGACTGCTCGTCGACTACGACCTCATCGACGAGGGCGTCAAGGTCGGCGACATCGAGGCCTTCGCCACCGCCCGGGTCGTCGCCCGCCGCACCGGGCTGCTCATCGGCGGCTCCGCCGGCGGCGTCGTCCACGAAGCCCTGCACCGACTGGGCCGGCAGGCGCCCGACACCGTGGTGGTCGCCTTCGTCAACGACGGCGGCGAGAAGTACATGGACACCGTCTTCAACGACGACTGGATGACCGCCCGCGACCTGCACGACCCGGCCGCCGAAGCCGCGATCGACGAGACGCTGACCAAACTCCGCAGGAACTGAGACCGACCGTGAAGCAGACAGCAGTACTCGCCCGCGACAGCCGCGCACTCGCCGCGCTCGCCGTCCCGCTCGCCCTCACCCAGCTCGCCCAGGTGGCCCTGACCACCACCGACACCGTCATGATGGGCGTGCTCGGCACCGAGGCCCTGGCGGCCGGTGGCCTCGCCCTGGTCGTCTTCAACCAACTGCGGACCATGGGCGTCGGCCTGGTCACCTCCGTCGGCAACCAGGTCGCGGCCGCCGCCGCGCGGGCCGAACGCGGCGAACGCACCGAACACGGCGACCTCGCCGACGTCTCCGCCGAGGCGGACGACGGCCACGAGGTCCGCGCCCTGGTCCGGGCCGCGATGGCCGTGGCGACACTCGCCGGGATCGCCGGCGCCGTCCTCATGGTCCTCGTCGGCCAGGCCGCCACCTGGCTGGGCCAGGACGCGGCCGTCGCCGAGCGCGCCCAGAGCATGCTCGCCGCACTGGCCCCGGGCCTGCTGCCCTGCCTCTGGTTCCAGGCCGTCCGCCAGTTCACCGTCGGCATGCGCCGCCCGCAGGCCCTGCTGCGCATCACCGTCGCCGCGGTCGCCGTCAACGCCGGACTCAACTGGGTCTTCATCCACGGGACCTGGGGACTGCCCGAACTCGGCCTCACCGGGATCGGCGTCGCCACCAGCAGCGTCCACTTGCTGTCCTTCCTCGCTCTCCGGTCCTCCGCACGGCGCGACCCCGGACTCGCGCCGCTGCTCACCCTGGACTTCTGGCGCGCCGACGCCGCCACCGTGCGCCGCCTGCTCCGCCTCGGCACCCCGATCGCCGCCACCTACGGCTCGGAGGCCGGCTTCTTCTCCGTCACGGCGCTGCTCGCCGGCAGCTTCGGCGCCGCCGCGCTCGCCGCCCACACCGCCGTCAACCAGCTGATCTACATCGTCTTCCAGGTCGCCGTCGGCCTCTCCCACGCCGCGTCCATCAACGTCAGCCGGGAACTCGCGCTCGGCGACCGCGCCGCCGCCCGCCGGATCAAGAACACCGCGCTGGCCTGCGGAGCCGCCGTCAGCACCCTCGTCGGCGTCGTCTACCTCACCGCCCCCCGGCTCGTCCTGCGGCCCTTCTTCGACCCCGGAACCGCCGCCGACCAGCAGGGCCTGCGGATCGCGACCGGACTCCTGGCCGTCGTCGCCGTGCTGCAGTTCTTCGACTGCGCCCAGAACATCGGCGTCGGACTTCTGCGCGGGCTCGACGACACCGGCAGCGGCTTCCGGATCACCCTGATCGGCTACTGGGCCGTCGGCCTGCCCGCCGCCTGGCTGCTCGCCTACCCGCTCGGGGGCGAGACCCGCGGACTCTGGCTCGGGCTGTTGGTCGGCCTCGCCACCACCGCCGTCCTGCTGCTGCGCCGCTACACCCGCGCCCTCGACGCCGGGGCCGCCGTCGCCACCGCAGCCACGCCCGCACCCGCACCTTCGCCTTCACCCGCACCTTCGCCTTCACCCGCACCTGCTCCTTCGCCCGCACCCGCGGAGCCGGAGCGGACAACCCCGGTCCCGTAGCCGACGACGGCCCGGCCGCCCCCGGTGCGGGGCGGCCGGGCCGTCGGAGCGCCGGACCTACTGCGGGGTGACGTAGGCGCCGGAGATGCCGCCGTCCACGAGGAAGGTGTTGGCGGTCATGAAGGAGGAGTCGTCGGAGGCCAGGAAGGCCACCGCGGCGGCGATCTCCTCGGGCTCGGCGAAGCGGCCGAGCGGGATGTGCACCAGACGGCGGGCGGCGCGCTCCGGGTCCTTGGCGAACAGCTCCTGCAGCAGCGGGGTGTTCACCGGGCCGGGGCACAGCGCGTTGACCCGGATCCCCTCGCGGGCGAACTGCACGCCCAGCTCGCGGGACATCGCCAGCACCCCGCCCTTGGAGGCGCTGTAGGAGATCTGCGAGGTGGCCGCGCCCATCACCGCGACGAAGGAGGCGGTGTTGATGATCGAGCCCTTGCCCTGCCGCTGCATGTGCGGGATCGCGTACTTGCAGCACAGGTAGACGCTGGTGAGGTTGACCTCCTGGACCCGCTTCCAGGCGTCCAGGCCGGTGGTCAGGATGGAATCGTCGTCCGGCGGGGAGATGCCCGCGTTGTTGAAGGCGATGTCGAGCCGGCCGTACTCGTCCACGGCCCGCTGGAAGAGGTCGCGGACGGCGTCCTCGTCGGTGACGTCGACCTGGACGAACAGACCGCCGACCTCGTTGGCCGCCTTGGCGCCGGTCTCCGGGTCGAGGTCCGCGCAGACCACCTTGGCCCCCTCGGCGGCGAGGCGGCGGGCGGTCGCGAGGCCGATGCCGCTGCCGGCGCCGGTGATGACGGCCACCCGGCCGTCGAGTCGCTGGGTCATGCTGATCACTCCTCCGTGGAGATGAAGACGTTCTTGGTCTGGGTGAAGGCGTCGAGGGCGTCCGGGCCGAGCTCGCGGCCGAGCCCGGACTGCTTGAAACCGCCGAACGGCGTGGTGTAGCGCACCGAGGAGTGCGAGTTGACGGAGAGGTTGCCCGCCTCGACGCCGCGCGCGACCCGCAGCGCGCGTCCGACGTCCCTGGTCCAGACGGAGCCGGACAGCCCGTACTCGGTGGCGTTGGCGATGCGCAGGGCGTCCTGCTCGTCGCGGAAGGGCACCACCGCGACCACCGGGCCGAAGATCTCCTCGGTGAAGGCGCGGTCGTCGTGCCGCACCGGGGCGAGGACGGTCGGCGGGTACCAGAAGCCGGGCCCGTCGGGGGCGGTGCCGCGGAACGCCACGGCCGCGTCGTCCGGCACGTAGGAGGCGACCCGCGCCCGGTGGGCGGCGGAGATCAGCGGGCCCATCTCGGTCTTCTCGTCGGCCGGGTCACCGACCCGCACACCGCGGACGGCCGGTTCCAGCAGCGCCATGAAGTCCTCGAACACGGAGGCCTCGACCAGGATCCTGGACCGGGCGCAGCAGTCCTGGCCGGCGTTGTCGAAGACGGCGTAGGGCGCGGTCGCGGCGGCCTTGGCGAGGTCGGCGTCGGCGAACACGATGTTGGCGCTCTTGCCGCCGAGTTCGAGGGTGACCGGCTTCACCTGGGCGGCGCAGCCCGCCATGATCTCCTTGCCGACCCGGGTCGAGCCGGTGAACACGACCTTGCGCACGTCCGGGTGGGTGACGAAGCGCTGTCCGACGACCGGGCCCCGGCCGGGCAGGACCTGCAGCACGCCGTCCGGGATTCCGGCCGCGAGGGCGAGTTCGCCGAGGCGCAGCGCGGTGAGCGGCGTGAGCTCGGCGGGTTTGAGGACGACGGTGTTGCCGGCGGCGAGGGCCGGGGCCAGGGCCCAGGCGGCGATCGGCATCGGGAAGTTCCACGGCACGATGACGCCGACCACGCCGATCGGTTCCTGGAAGGTGAGGTCGACGCCGCCGGCGACGGGGATCTGCCGGCCGAACAGCCGTTCCGGGGCGGCGGCGTAGTAGTCGATGACGTCGCGGGCGTTGCCGGCCTCCCAGCGCGCGTTGCCGATGGTGTGCCCGGCGTTGGCGACCTCCAGGGCGGCGAGGTGTTCGCGGTCGGCGTCGACGGCGGCGGCGAAGGCGCGCAGCAGCCGGGCCCGGTCGGCGGGGGCCACCCGGCGCCAGGTGTCGAAGGCGACCCGGGCGCGGGCCACGGCGGCGTCGGTCTCGGCGAGGCCGGCCAGTTCGACGGTGGTGATCACCTCCTCGGTGGCGGGGTTGACGACCTCGAAGAGGTCCGGTTCGGTCATGGGTTCGTCTCCCGGTGGCTGGCGGTGGTGAGGGCCTGGGCGGTCAGGGCTCGGAACAGGCGCGGGTCGTCGGGGTCGGTCTCCGGGTGCCACTGGACGCCGAGCGCGAAGCGGTGGCCGTCGAGTTCGAGTGCCTCGACGGTGCCGTCGGCGCCGTGGGCGGTGGGCCGCAGGCCGGTTCCCAGCCGGTCGACGGCCTGGTGGTGGTAGCAGGAGACCTCGGCGTCCGGCCCCAGGACGGTGGCGAGCCGGCTGCCGTCGGCCACCTCGACCCGGTGCCGGACGAACTGCGCGGGGACCTTCTGGTGGCTCCCGTCGGGCAGGTGCTGGCGCAGGGTGCCGCCGAGTTCGACGTTGAGCAGCTGCATGCCGCGGCAGACGCCGAGCAGCGGGAGGCCGCGGTCCAGCGCGGAGCGCAGCAGGGTGCTCTCCCAGTCGTCGCGGGCGTGGTGGGGCGGGCCGGTGCGCGGGTCGGCCACGGCTCCGTACCTGGCCGGGTCGAGGTCCGGTCCGCCGGCGAGGACGAGGCCGTCCAGGGCGTCGAGGAGGTGTCCGGCCCCGCCGGGCTGGGGCGGCAGCAGGACCGGGGTGCCGCCCGCGCGGACGACGGCGTCGACGTAGGTCTGGGGCACCAGGGCGGCGCGCTGGTGCCAGACGGACCAGGCCGCGTCGTCCTGGTAGGTGGTGATGCCGATCAGTGGCCGGCGCGGGTCGGCGCCGGTCACAGCCGCTCGAATCCGCGGCGCCGCTCCCAGTCGGTCACCGCGCCTTCGTAGGCGGCGAGTTCGGTGCGTCCGGCGTGGGTGTAGTGCCGGACGACGTCCTTGCCGAAGGCTTCGGTGGCGACGGCGCTGCGCTCGAAGGCGTCGACCGCGTCCCGCAGGTTGGCGGGCACCCTGGGGGCGTCGGAGGCGTAGGCGTTGCCGGTGAACTCCGGTTCGAGTTCGAGCTGCCGGTCGATGCCGTGCAGTCCGGCCGCGATCAGTGCGGCGACCGCGAGGTAGGGGTTGACGTCGCCGCCGGGGACGCGGTTCTCGAACCGCAGCGACGGCCCGTGGCCCACCACCCGCAGGGCGCAGGTGCGGTTGTCGCGGCCCCAGGCGACGGCGGTGGGTGCGAAGCTGCCGGGCACGTAGCGCTTGTAGGAGTTGACGGTGGGGGCGAGCAGCAGGGCGAAGTCGGCGAGGCAGGCGAGCTGCCCGGCGAGGAAGTGCTCCATCGTCCGGGAGAAGCCGTGCGGCCGGTCACCGGCGAACACGGGTGCGCCCCGCTCGTCGCGCAGACTGAGGTGGATGTGGCAGGAGTTGCCCTCGCGTTCGTCGTACTTCGCCATGAAGGTGAGGCTGCAGCCCTCCTGGGCGGCGATCTCCTTGGCTCCGGTCTTGTAGACGGCGTGGTTGTCGCAGGTGGTGAGGGCGTCGGCGTACTTGAAGGCGATCTCGTGCTGGCCGAGGTTGCACTCGCCCTTGGCCGACTCGACGGACAGGCCCGCGCCGGCCATCTCGTTGCGGATCCGGCGCAGCAGGGGTTCGATCCGGCCGGTGCCGAGCACGGAGTAGTCCACGTTGTACTGGTTGGCCGGGGTGAGCCGGGCGTAGTCCTTGTCCCAGGCCTGTTCGTAGCTGTCCCGGAAGACGATGAACTCAAGCTCGGTGGCGGCCTGGGCGTGCCAGCCGTGGCCGGCCAGGCGGTCGAGCTGGCGTTGCAGGATCTGCCGCGGGGAGACGGCGACCGGGGTGCCGTCGTGGTGGAGGACGTCGCACTGGACCATGACGGTGGCGGGGTGCCAGGGCACGGTCCGCAGGGTGGCGAGGTCGGGGCGCAGTGTCAGGTCGCCGTAGCCGTTCTCCCAGGAGGAGATCTCGTAGCCGTCGACGGTGTTCATGTCGATGTCGACGGCGAGCAGGTAGCCGCAGCCCTCGGCGGCGCCTGGCACCACGTCGGCGAGGAAGTGCTCGGCGGCCAGGCGCTTGCCCTGGAGCCGGCCCTGCATGTCGGTCATGGCGAGCACGACGGTGTCGACGGACCCGTCGGCGACGCGGGTGCGCAGCTCGTCGAGGGTGAGCCGGGGGCTGGTCATCGGACCTCCAGTTCGGTGTCGTGCGCGTCGGGTCCGGTCGGCAGGGCGTGGACGTGGGGTCCGGTGAACCAGTGCCGGGCCGAGGCCAGCCACCACACCCCGGCGAAGCCGACCACGACGGCCACGGCGACGGGGGTGTAGTTGAAGCTCTCGGCGGTGATCGGGGAGGCGGTGGGGAGCATGAACAGCACGGTGATCACCGCCGTCCAGCCGACCGCGAGGATGCCGATCGGCCGGCTCCACCGTCCCAGGTTCCAGGGGCCGGGGGTGAAGTCCTCGCCCTGGCGCAGCCTCAGGTACACCGGAATGACGTAGGAGATGTACAGGCCGATGACGGAGATGGAGGTCACGGCGGTGTAGGCGGTGGTGTTCCAGAGCGCGGGCAGGCCGAGCAGCAGGGCGCCGCCGGTCGCCAGCCAGACCGCGTTGGTCGGGGTCTGGGTGCGCGGGTCGATGCGGTGCCACAGCCGGGAGCCGGGCAGCGCGCCGTCCCGGGAGAAGGCGTAGATCATGCGGGAGTTGGCGGTGACGGAGGCCATTCCGCAGAAGAACTGGGCGCCGATCACGACCAGCAGCAGGAACTGGGCGCCGCCGGAGCCGATCGCGTCGATGAAGATCTGGGCGGGCGGGACGCCGGTGTCGCTGTCGAGCGCGCCGTCGTAGTCGCGGATCGCGAAGGTGATGCCGAGCAGCAGGACCCAGCCCGCCGCCAGGGAGACGGTGATGGCGTTGACGATGCCGCGGGGACCGGAGCGGGCGGCGTCGCGGGTCTCCTCGGTCATGTGCGCGGAGGCGTCGTACCCGGTGAGGGTGTACTGCGCCATCAGCAGGCCGATCATCGCCACGTAGAACTGGTTCCGGAAGCCGGTGCCGTTGACGAACTCGGTGAGGACGAAGGACGCCGGGGCGTGCTGGTCGGGGAGTACCGCGAGGGCGCCGACGATGACCGCGACGCCCACCAGGTGCCACCACACGGACACGCTGTTGAGGAGGGCGACGAGGCGCACGCCGCGGGTGTTGAGCAGGCCGTGCAGCAGCAGGATGACGGCGAAGATCTCGATGGTGTGCACGGGGCTGGCCTCGATGCCGAAGCGCAGTGTGAGGAAGGCGTTGGTGAAGAACGCGGCGCCGAAGTCGACGCCGGCGGTGACCGCGACCTGGCCGAGGAAGTTGAACCAGCCGGTGAACCAGCTCCAGGCGGCGCCCCGGCTGCGGCTCAGCTTGGCGGCCCAGTAGTAGAGCCCGCCGGCCGTGGGGTAGCTGGAGCAGATCTCGGCCATGGCGAGCCCGACGCAGAGGGTGAACAGGCCGACCACCGGCCAGCCCCAGACGATCAGGGCCGGGCCTCCGGTCCTCATGCCCGTGCCGTAGAGGGTCAGGCAGCCGGAGAGGACCGAGACGATGGAGAAGGAGACGGCGAAGTTGGAGAAGCCGGACATCGAGCGGGCCAGTTCCTGGGTGTAGCCCAGCTCGCGGAGGCGTTGTTCGTCGTCGGAAACGGGGGTGGTGCTTTCCGGAAACACGGTGGGGGAATGCTGGTCGGTCGAGTGGGTACCGGTCGGTCGTGCGTCGGGTGAGCGTGCGTCGGTCATGGGCACCCCAGGGGGTTGAGGGTGTGCCGGGGCGGGCAGGGCCACGACGGCGTGGCCCACCCGGCCGGGCGGGTTCGACGGTCGGACGGCTCTTCAATGGTCTGGAACCAGACCATTGGGTGGGTGAGCAGCATCGTTCCGGCTGAGCCGGGGCCGCGTCAAGGGCCGACACCGAGAACGGGACGCAACGAGGTCCGACGACCGCCCGTAGGTACGATTCCGGGCGTGGACCTGGACCAAGCACGTGAGCAGGCACGGCTCGACTGGCAGGCCGGTGCGATCTTCCGCCCGGTCCGCACCGGCAACGCCTTCGAGGAGACCGTCGAACGGCTGCTCCAGGCGATCAAGCTCGGTGTCTTCGGCCACGGCGACCGGCTGCCCGCCGAACGGGACCTCGCCGCACGACTGGGCGTCAGCAGGGAGACCCTGCGCGAGGCGCTGCGCACCCTCCAGCAGGCCGGCTGCGTCGAGCCCCGCCGCGGCCGCTACGGCGGCACCTTCGTCACCTACCGGATGCCCGCGCCCGACGTCGCCGACCTCCGCCGGGCCGCCCGCGACCTCGGCGGCGCACTGGAGGACGCGCTGACCTACCGCCAGGTCCTGGAGACCGGCGCCGCCGAGGCCGCCGCCCGCCGCACCCTCACCACCGACCAGCGGGCCCGGCTGGAGAGCCGGCTCGACGAGCTGGAGGACGCCCCGCCGGACCAGTACCGCCAGCTCGACTCGCGCTTCCACCTCGCCATCGGCGAACTCACCGGCTCCCCCACCCTGGCCGCGGCCATCGCCGAGGCCAGAATGCGCCTCAACGACCTCCTCAACGCCATCCCCATGCTGGAGCGGAACATCGAGCACGCCGCCGAACAGCACCGCGCCATGGTCCGGGCCATCCTCACCGGAGACGGCGACGCCGCCCGCCGCGCCACCGAGGAACACCTCGCCGCGACGGCCGCGCTACTGCGGGGCTTCCTGGCCTGAGGCTCCCGCCCCGGGCCGGACCTGGACCGAAACCGGGCCGGACCCGGACTGGACCCGCCCCGGGCCGGACCCGGACCGGCCGCGACCCGGGGGTCCCGGCCGGCCCGGGCACTACGCCCCGGTCAGGACGCGCACTCCCGGCAGATCGGCCGGCCGTTCTTGTCCTCGCCCGCGAGCTGCGCGCGGTGGTGGACCAGGAAGCAGGTCATACAGGTGAACTCGTCCGCCTGGAGCGGCACGACCCGCACGGTGAGCTCCTCGCCCGACAGGTCGGCACCCGGCAGCTCGAGCCCCTCAACGGCCTCGGGCTCCACGTCCACCGAGGAGCTCTGCTTGTCGTCCCGCTTGTTCTTCAGAGCCTCGATACTGTCGTCGCGTCCCTCGTCGCCGGTGTCGCGCGGGGCATCGTAGTCGGTTGCCATGGTGCTGTCTTCTCCTTGAGCGTCGCTTCCGGCATCGCATCGTGCCACCTGCCGGCCCACGGAGCATCCACCGCACACAAAAGCGCGGCCGATCCCACCCGTGGCGCCCCACCATCTCATCCGCCGCACCGCCGGACGCGCGAAGCCCCACCCATGATCCACCCATCGGCGGACCCGACGGCGTCCCGGGCGTCGGATCCGGGCCCGGCACGGGCGAGCTGACGCCCAGCCGGACGCCGGGCACTCCCGGACCGGTCCGCCCGGATCGGCCGGTAACAAAGGTTGTCATTCGAGATCTCGGTAACTAGAGTTGTCGCATGACGTCGATCGAGATCACCCCCGAAGAGCGGGCCGAACTGGTCAAGGCCCTCACCGGCGCCCTCGACCCGCTCGCGACGGCCGTTCGCTCCCGCCGGTCGGGGCTGTCCACCGCCCGGATGTGGGACGCCGACCCGGTCGAGGTGACGCTGTCCGTCCTCGCCGCCTGGAAGGTGGTCGACGGGGAGGTCAGGCGGCTGACGGCGCTCGCGGCGGCGGCGGCCGGCTCCTACGGCGCGAACTACGAGCAGCTGGGCGCGGCCTGGGGCATGACCCGCCAGGGCGCGCGCAAGAAGTGGCCGGAGGCGGTCCCCCGCCCCACTGCGGCGCGAATCGGCCCTTCGCTCGAACTGTTCGGCGGACACGCCGAATTGACGCAGGATCAACGATCGGGCGGCTGGTCCTGGACGGCCGAGGGCGCGGACGGGACGCTCGGCGCCGCCGGGGACGGCACCCGGTACGCGACGAAGGAGGAGGCCGCCGCCCACGCCGGGGCCTTCCTCCGGGAGCATGTCGTCACGCTCCCGTAGGGCACCGGCGCCCCGGCCTGCCGGGCCGGGCCGGCAGGCCGGAGTGGGCGGGTACGGGTCGGCCGTCCCGGGCCGACGATCCGGGGTCGGCGCGGACGGAGAGTCAGCGCGGACGGAGGGTCAGCGGCCCCGGGGTCAGCGGCCGGCGCTCCTGAGGACGGCGAACGGGGCCCCGAACGGATCGAGGAACATCGCCAGCCGGCCCACGCCCGGGGCGTCCATGGCGGAAATGATGACGGTGGCGCCCAGCTCCCGGGCCCGGACCAGGGCGGCGTCGCAGTCCTCGACCTCGAAGTAGGGGTGCCACTCGGACGTCGATCCGGCGTCCAGGTGCATCTGCTGCAGCTGCAGGATGCCACCGTGCGCGGTCCCCCCGCCGCCGGTCCCCCCGCCGCCGGCCGGCCCGACGACGGTGTAGACGATGCCCCCGCCCATCGGCCGGTCCGTGCCCTCCCAGGCCAGGACGCTGCCGTAGAACCTCCTCGCCGCCGCACCGTCGGTGGTGTAGAGCTCGATCCAGCTCACGCTGCCGGGCTCGTCGACGAGGTCCAGGCCGTCCCTGTCGCCCGGTTCCCACACGGCGAACTCGGCGCCGGTCGGATCCGTGAAGCCGGCCGTCCGTCCGGCCGTGAACACCTGCGCCGGCGGGAAGCGGACGACGCCGCCCGCCGCCTCGACGGCCCTGGTGGTGGCATCGGCGTCCGTCGTGCGGAAGTACACCGTCCACGCGGACCCCGCGCCCTCCTCGGTCAGCGGCCCGACGGCGGCCACCGTCCGGCCGTCCTTCCGCAGGAAGCCGTACCCCCCGGCCTCCGGCCCGGCGGAGACGAACTCCCAGCCGAACAGGCCGCGGTAGAAGGCCGCGGCCGCGGCGACGTCGGGCGTCCCCAGGTCGAGCCAGTTCAGCCCGCCCGGGAGCCGGGTGGAGGTCAGCATCTGGTACTCCTGTCGTCCGTGGTCTCCTCCCGGGCCCGCCGGGCCCGGGAGCCTGCGACGAGCCTGGCAGCGGCACCGCCGCACCCGGCGCACCGGCCCCCCGGGGTCAGCCGTTCGGCCGTGCCGCCGCACGCGGGCGGCGGGCGACGGCGAGCAGGTGGAGGCTGAGGACCAGCAGTTCCGGCCGGGTGTCGGCGAACCGGGCGGCGGCGAGGGCGGATTCGAGTGCCCGCCCGCCGAGGTCCGTCGTCCCGGTACGGCGCTCCTCCGCCCGCAGCCCCTCGAACGCCGGTCCGTGCAGCCCGTGGAGCGACACGACCTCCAGGCCCGCCCGGTGGGCTTCGGCGGGGAGCTCGGACGGGTCGTGGTAGTAGGTGGTCGGGCCGTCCCGGCGGACGCGGAGGCCGGTGGCCGCGATGTCCGGCGCCACCTCCGAGTGCGGGTCGATGAGCTTGGCATAACGGTTGAGCACGGCCGCGGCGACCGGGCCGCCGGGACGGACGACGCGTGCGGCCTCCTGCCAGGCGCGGTCGCGGTCGGCGGCCTCCGGCAGGTGGTAGAGCGGGCCGAGCAGCAGCACCGCGTCGAACGAGCGGTCCGCCCGGTCGAGGGAGCGCGCGTCGCCCACCTCGGCCGCCAACCCCAGGGCTCGGGCCTGCCGGACGTGCCGCTCCACCGGGTCGATCACGAGCACCCGGTAACCGCGGTCGGCGAGCAGACGGGCATGGACACCGGGCCCTCCGCCGACGTCCAGGACGGAGGCGGGCGGGGGCGGCAGGTGGACGCGCAGGATCTCCTGGGTCCGCATCAGTTCGATCGTGCCCACGGTGCGCCCGGAGGTGAGGCGGCCGGCCTCGTCGCCGCCGTCGTAGTAGGCGGTGATGTCGGGCAGGAGTGCCACGTCGACCTCCGGTGGGGGGAGCGGGAGAGCCCGGGGGCGGGAGAGCAGGTGGCCGTGTCCGGCCATTCACCGTATAAGTTGCGGCCAGCTGCGATGTACACAGTTGACTGTTCTTTAGCAATGAATTGCTCGGCCATGAGTCAATTCGATCAACTCCTCTGTCATGTTCTAGCCAGCGTTCCAGATCCCGGAACGCGATGGCCCCTAGCCGGCCCCCACAGCCGGCCGGAGGAGGATCCCTTGCGCCCCCGTACCCTCGCGCTCGCCGCGGCGATAGCCGTGCTGCCGCTCACCGCCGTCTCGCTCGGCGTCTCCACCGCACAGGCCGCAGCCCCCCACGCCGCCCCGCGCGTCACCCTTCCGAACACCGTCAACCCGGCGGTGGCCCAGTCGGAGAAGAAGGGCGACGTCCCCGCGGAGCAGCAGATATCCGTGTCCGTCAGCCTCAAGCTGCGCGACGCCGACGCGCTCGAGCGCTTCCTGACCGCGGTCGGCACCCCCGGTGCGCCGGAGTTCGGCCGGTACCTGACGCCGGAGCAGTTCACCGACCGGTTCGGACCGGCCCCGGCCGCCGTCGACCAGGTCAGGGCCTACCTGACCGCACAGGGCCTGACGGTCACCGAGGTCAGTGCCAACCGCCAGGTGGTCAACGCCCGCGGCACCGCCGCCCAGGTCTCGCAGGCCTTCGGCACCCACGAGAGCGCGTACGTCGACCCGCGGACCCAGCGGTCCTTCTTCGCCAACGACGCGGCCGCCTCCGTCCCGTCCGACCTGGCCGCCGCCGTCCAGGGCGTCAGCGGTCTGGACAACCACCCGGTCCGCAGGACCCACCTGGTCCAGCCGGACTCGCCCGCCTCCGACGCCGCCCCTGGGACCGCCCCCGGAGCCGCTCCCGGCGCCGTCGCCGCGAGCCCGGGCGGACTGTCCCCCGCCCAGTACACCGGTGCCTACAACCTCAACCGGACCGGCGCCGACGGCACCGGCGTCACCGTGGCCCTGTGGGAGTTCGACGGCTACAGCAAGTCCAACCTGAGCACCTACGACTCGCAGTACGGCCTCTCCGGTCCGGCCGTGTCCACCGTGTCGGTCGACGGCGCGAACTACGACTCGCGGCCGGGCGAGGGCCAGGGCGAGGTCGAGCTGGACAGCGAGATCGTCCGCGGCGCCGCGCCCAAGGCCACCCAGCTGATCTACGAGGCGCCCAACAGCGACCAGGGCGAGATCGACATGGCCAACAGGATCGTGGCCGACAACCGGGCCTCGGTCATCTCCATCTCGTGGGGCTCCTGCGAGCCGGACACCACCCCGGCCTCGATGACCGCCGTCGACAACGCCTTCAAGCAGGCCGCCGCCCAGGGCATCTCGGTCTTCTCCGCCTCCGGCGACGACGGCTCCCGCGACTGCACCCGCTCCACCAGCGGATCGACCGTCAAGGCGGTCGACTTCCCGGCCTCCAGCCCGCACCAGACCGGTGTCGGCGGCACCAACCTCAAGGTCTCCGGCGGCAACGCCTACTCCTCGGAGAGCGCCTGGAGCACCGCAGGCGGCGGCGTCTCCACCGTGTTCGCCAAGCCGGGCTGGCAGACCGGCACCGGGATCAACGGCACCATGCGCACCGTCCCGGACGTGTCCTCCAACGCCGACCCGCAGAGCGGCTTCGCCGTCTACACGGCCGGCGGCTGGCAGGTCTACGGCGGCACCAGCGCGGCTGCCCCGCTGTGGTCCGGCTACGCCGCCCAGTTCAACCAGAAGGCCAAGGCCGCCGGGCAGCCGGTCCTCGGCGAGGCGAGTCCGCGGCTGTACGCGCTCGCCAACGGCGCCGGCTACGCCTCCGCCTTCCACGACGTCACCACCGGTGCCAACCAGGACTTCTCCACCCGGACCGGCTACGACCAGGTCACCGGCTGGGGCAGCCCGATCGCCGACGCCCTGACCACCGCCCTGCTCGGCGGCGGCACCACCACCCCGCCGACCGGCGGCTGCACCGCCGCCCAGCTGATCGCCAACGGCGGCTTCGAGACCGGCTCGGCCGCCCCGTGGACCGCCTCCAGCGGCGTGGTCGACAACAGCGCCTCCGAGGCGGCCCACTCGGGCAGCTGGAAGTCCTGGATGAACGGCTACGGCTCGGCGCACACCGACTCGATGTCGCAGACCGTCTCCGTCCCGGCCGGCTGCAAGTCCGCCTCGCTCACCTTCTGGCTGCACATCGACACCGCGGAGACCGGCTCCACCGCCTACGACAAGCTGACCGTCCAGGCCAACAGCACCACGCTGAAGACGTACTCCAACGCGGACGCGGCGGCCGGCTACACCCAGCGGACGCTGGACCTCGGCTCCTTCGCCGGGCAGACGGTGACGATCAAGTTCACCGGCACCGAGGACTCCTCGCTCCAGACCGGCTTCGTGGTCGACGACGTCGCGCTGAACGTCGGCTGAGCCCGAGCCGGTCGAAGCGGACCGGCCGGCCGCGCCGCCCCTCCATCCCCTCCGTCCCTTCCACCCCTCATCCCCCGCCGGGGCGGCGCCGTCAGGGCCCGCCCCGGCGGTGTCGTCGGCGGGGCGGGCCCGAACAGGGGCGGGCACGAATCACAGGCTCCCGTGAGGACTCCCGAGGACGCGCGGGGACTCCCGAGGACGCCCGGGCGACGCCCCGGTGGTGCACCGGGAGCTTTCCCGCCGCGTGAACGGGTGTACACGGAGGGGCGTTCGGGCCGCGGACCGGCGCACGGGGCGAAACGGTGTCGATCATCCGGCCCGGAGCTGGATATCGTGTCGGGCGATGCCGTGTCGCCGACTTCCCGGCGCGCGGTCTTACGCCATTGTCAGGAGAGATCTGGGTGAAGTCCCGTATCACAGCGCTCCGCAGCGCCGCAGCCGTCGCGGTGGCCGTCCTCATGACGGCGCCCGGTGTCGGCTCGGCGGGAGCCGCGCCTGCCGGGGGGCCGGACACCAAGGCGGTGACGTACCAGGGCCACGTCTTCCAAGTGCCCTCGAGCTGGGCGGTGGTGGACCTCGCGGTCGACCCGCAGGCCTGTGTCCGTTTCGACCAGCACGCCGTCTACCTCGGCCACCCGGGCGACCAGCAGGTCTGCCCGCCACGACTGATCGGCCGCACCGAGGCGCTGCTGGTCGAGCCCGCCGCCGCCGCGGCGCCGGACCGGGAGGGTTCCAACCCGGTCGCCCACACGGTCCGGGCCAACGACGGCGTGGTCGCGGTGACCGGCACGTACGACACGGACCAGGCGCTGGTGCGGCGGATCATCACCGGCGCCGGCCTCGTCCCCGCGCCGCAGCACCAGCCCGCGCCGACGCCGGCGCCCGCCGGGCCGGGGTCGCGGACGCCGGTCGCGCCGCGCTCCTCGGCCGCCCAGGCCGCACCGGCCGGGTCCGGGTCGGCCGGTTCCGCACCGGCCGACTCCGCGCGGGCCGCGGCTCCGGCCGCCGCACCCGCTGCCGCCGCCGCGATACCCGCGTCGGCGACCAACTACACCGGCAAGGGCTTCGACGCCTGCACGGCGCCCTCCGGTGCCGCGATGAACGCCTGGATGACGGCCTCCCCGTACCGGGCGGTCGGCATCTACATCGGCGGGTCCAAGCGGGCCTGCGCCCAGCCGAACCTCACGGCCTCCTGGGTCCAGCAGCAGGCGTCCGCCGGCTGGGCCTTCATGCCGCTGTACGTCGGCGTGCAGGCTTCGAAGATCGTCGCCCCCGCCGCCGAGGGCGCCAACGCCGCCGCCGACGCGGCGGCCCAGGCGCAGAGCCTCGGCTTCTCCCCCGGCGCGGTCCTCTACTACGACATGGAGGCCTACAACACGCCGCAGTACACCGCCCCGGTGCTGGCCTTCCTCACCGCCTGGACCAACGAGCTGCACGCCTGGGGTTACAACTCCGGCGTCTACAGCAGCAGCTCGTCCGGCATCAAGGACCTCGTCGCCAACGCCGGCAACAGCGCCTACACCATGCCCGACGCCGTCTTCAGCGCCAACTGGAACGGCCGGGAGGACACCGAGGACCCGTGGATCCCGGCGGGCTACTGGTCCAACCACCAGCGCGCCCACCAGTACGCCTCGCCGGCGGCCGCGGAGACCTGGGGCGGCTTCTCGATCGGGATCGACCAGGACTACCTCGACATCCAGCTGAACGGCGCCCCGCCGTCGCAGTCCTCGGGGCTGTTCCTCGGCGTGCGCCAGAGCTCGGGCAACTGGCCCGGCTTCAATCCGCTGACCGGCGGGGCGGGCGTCTTCCGCGGCTCCGAGGTGGCGATCGCCGGGCTGCCCAACGGCTCCTCGCAGGAGCTCGGCATCGGTCTCGACGGCCTGCTCTACCACGGGACCCGCGCCGCGAACGGCAACTGGTCCGGCTTCGCCCAGCTCCCCGGTAACGGCACGCCCACCATGGCGGCGTACCGGGCCGCCGTCGCCGGACTGCCGAACGGCTCGTCCCAGGTACTGGCCGTCGGCAACGACGGCAACGTCTACCACGAGACCCGCTTCGCCGACGGCAACTGGTCCGGCTGGGCCGCACTGCCCGGCGTCGGCACCCCCACCATGTCGGCCGGGGCCGTCGCCATCGCCGGACTGCCCGACGGCTCGTCCCAGGTACTGGCCATCGGCAACGACGGCAACGTCTACCACGAGACCCGCTTCGCCGACGGCAACTGGTCCGGCTGGGCCGCACTGCCCGGGATCGGCACCCCCACCATGTCGGCCGGGGCCGTCGCCATCGCCGGACTGCCCGACGGCTCGTCCCAGGTACTGGCCATCGGCAACGACGGCAACGTC
>NZ_JBIVGI010000034.1:66082-75958 GCF_044748625.1 Kitasatospora sp. NPDC089913
GTCTACCACGAGACCCGCTTCGCCGACGGCAACTGGTCCGGCTGGGCCGCACTGCCCGGCAACGGTACCCCCACCATGGCCGCGCGGACGGTCGGCATCGCCGGACTGCCCGACGGCTCCTCGCAGGTGGCGGTCGTCGGCGGTGACGGCAACGCCTACCACAAGACCCGCTTCGCCAACGGCAACTGGTCCGGCTTCGGCGCCGTCCAGGGGCCGTACGGCGGGAGCGTCTTCCCCGCCCAGCGCGCCGCGATCGCCGGCCTGCCGGACGGTTCCAGCCAGCTCGTGATCACCCGCGGCTGACCCCCGCGACACGCTCCACCCGGCGCCCCGTCCCCGGCCTGTCCGGGGGCGGGGCGCCGGGCTTCGGCGGCCCGGCGCCGGGCTTCGCCGGCCGGACTCCGTCCGGCCCCTGGGCAAAGCGCGACGGGTTCCCGACAATGGGCAGGTTCCGTCGTTCCTCCCGTTCCGTCCCCACCCACCCGACGGGGGTACCGCGCCGTGTCCTTGACCATGCGTACGACGATCAGCCGCCGGTCCTTCGCCCGCGGGGCCGTGCTCGGGGCGCTCGCCGCCGGCGGCCTGGCGGTCGGCTCACCCGGCGCCCGGGCGGCCGACCTGCCGGGCGGCTCCGACTGGCTGGCGGCCGTCGACCCGCGGCTGCCGCTCGCCCGGCTCACCCTGCCCGGCACCCACGACACCTGCTCGTTGTACGGCGGGCCGCTGACCCAGACGCAGACCCTGGCGCTGCCCGCCCAGCTGGCGGCCGGGGTGCGGTTCCTCGACATCCGCTGCCGGGCGATCGACGGAGTGCTCGCGATCCACCACGGGCCGGTGTTCCAGCAGGTCTTCTTCGGCGACGTGCTCAACCAGTGCCAGGCCTTTCTCGCCGCCCACCCCGGCGAGGCCCTGGTGATGCGGGTCAAGCAGGAGTACTCCACCGTGTCCGACACCGAGTTCGGCGCCCTCTTCGCCGACTACCAGCGCCGCTGGCCGGGCCTGTTCCGGACCGAGGACCGGATTCCCGCGATCGGCGAGGTCCGCGGCCGGGTCGTCCTCCTCGCCGACAACGCCGGCCTGCCGGGCGTCCGCTGGGGCGGCGGGCGCACCGACATCGAGGACGACTACGACATCGGCACCATCTTCGACCTCGATTCGCGCAAGTGGCCCGAGGTCTCGGCCCACCTGACCGCCGCCCGCACCGCCACCGACCCGCAGCGGCTCTTCCTCACCTTCACGTCCAGCTCCGGCTGGGGGCTCTGGCCCCGCCAGGCCGCCGACGCGATCACCCCCAAGCTGCGGTCCTACCTCGGCGGCCTGGACCGCTCCACCCGCCCGGTGCTCGGCACCGTCCCGGCCGACTTCGTCACCGCCGACCTGGCGCGCTCGCTCTACGCGCTGAACTTCGGCGTCTGAGACAGCGGCGGCCCGCGACCCGGGCCGCCGTGTCAGCCCCCCGTGCGGGAGGCCAGACAGACGGCGATGTCCTCCAGACGGTCCTCCGCCCGGCCCGCGCCGAGCGCCGGGAGCACCTGCCGCGGGATCACCCGCTCGGCGAGAAGGTAGCAGCACGAGGGTGCCGTCCCCCCGGGCACGCTGCTGGCCACCACCGCTGCCGTGGGATGGGGCCAGGCACGGGGATCGTCCGCGCCCTGCGGAGTGACGATGATGATGGCCCACCAGGTGCCGGTTCCGTCGGGGACGTAGCGTTCGAGGCTTCCCAGCGGGAAGACGTCGTCGGGGGACAGTTGGGCGTCGGGCTCCCAGCCGGCAGCCAGCGCGGGGCGGGCACGGTAGAGCGCGTCGCGGTCCGGGAAGAGCGCCGGCGGGGCGCCGATGTGGCTGAGCGCCCCGTCGAGCCACGCGCGGTACAGCGGATCGGTCAGCGTCCTCCACCAGGTGAAGGCCTCCACGCCCGCCATCGACCGGAAGACCGTGCACGCCTGATCGGCTACGCGCAGGAACGCGGCCGCCGCCGCGCCCGTCTCCGTGGCCCGCTCCTCGCAGATCGCCCACTCGGCCCGCATGCTGCAGGTCGCGTGGACCCACGCCTCCCAGTCGATCCGGCTCTCCTGCGGCTGTGGCCGGTCGCTCGGCGCGGTCCGGGAAACGGCTTCCCGGACCGCGCCGGCGAGCACGGCGGCGGCGTGCTTGGCGCCCCGCCCGCACAGCTCGGCCTCCGCCCCGCCCGGCCCGGGCCCGCGGTGCTGCCGGCCGAGTCGTTCGGCCTCCCCGCAGAGCAGCTCGATCCGGTGGAGCCAGTAGAGCGCGTCGGGGAGTCCGGGCCCACCGTCCCCGGTGCCTCCCGTCCGGGTCCGAAGATCCAGCGGAAGCCGGCGGAGGACTTCGTCGTCCGGGCTCCGGCCCGGTCCCGGTTGCACACCGGCGTACATACCGCGTTCCTCCTCTCAGTGTGCGCGCCGGGGTCTTCCGCCCACCGGCGTCGCCCGCCCGCCGCCGTACGGGGTGGCGCACGGCGGACGACCACGGGCGAGCGGCTGACGGCTGACGGCTGACGGCTGACGGCTCAGCCGACGACTCTCAGGGCGAGCGCGGGGCAGCGCCGTACGGCCCGCACCGCGTTCGCCCGCTCCTTCTCCTTGAGCGGCATGTCCGCCGACGACGGGTAGCCGTCGGGTCCCAGCTGGACGACTCCCGGCAGCACGTCCGCGCAGAGCCCGTGCGCCCGGCACAGCGTCCAGTCGACCAGCAGTCGTTGCGTCACCTTGCCGACGTCCTTGCCGTCGACCGGGAGCACCCCCAGGACCGGCCGCCCGCAGCCGCCCTCGTAGACGTGTCGGCCGACGTCCTCCGGGAAGGCCTTGAGCGCCGAGGACACGAACCGGGAGGTACCGTCGGGGTGCGAGCACGCACCGCGCCCGAGCACGCCCCGGACGTGGGAGAAGACGGCGTCGTAGGCCGCCTGTCCCCCGTAGGTCGTCAGCGCCTCCAGCTCGTCGGCCAGCCTGGCCAGGCCCCAGACGCACGGGCCGCACTGCTGTGCCGACTCCCCCGCCATGTAGCGGGCGACGCGGGCCGTCTCCCCCACCGGGCAGGTCTCCTCGGGCAGTGGCAGGACGGCGCCCGCGCCGAGCGTCGCACCCAGTGCCTTCAGGGCTTCCCGGGAGACCAGGGCGAGTTCGCCGGCCGCGGGGCTCAGCCACATCCCGTGGTATCCGCCCACCAGCAGCCCTTGGCCGACCGACATCCCGCACATCTGCAGCAGGTAGGTCAGGGGCGCTCCGGTGGGAGCCTCGACAACGGCCTCGCCGGCCACGGTGAGCATGGCCGTCCCCGGCTCGTCGGGAAGGCCGACCTCGGCGAAACCCTGTGCGCCCAGCCTTGCCGCGACAGCCAGTTGGGCGAACGTCTCGGTGTTGGAGAGCAGTGTCGGCCGGCCGTTCAGTCCCCGCTCGCTGGTCCGTACCTTCCGGCCGGAGGGCAGGGCCGGGTTGTTGTTGAGCCCGTTGGTGAGGGCCGACCCCTCACCGGTGACGAACCGCTCCGGAAGTTGCTCGACGCGCATCCGCACCGAGAGCGATCGCCGTTCGTCCATGGCTTGTTGCACCGAGGCCAGCACGTCCGACCGCGCGACGCCGACGGCGACCTCGTCGGCACGCAGGGCGACCGCGGCGATCTCCGCGCCGTCCAGCACCAGGTGCGGGGCGTTGAGCAACAGTGCGGTGTCCTTGAGACAACTGGGTTCACCCTCGGCACCGTTGACGACGACAGCCGGGTCCCCCTGGGTGTTCCGCAACGCGTCCACGACGGCCTGGAACTTGCGGGCGAAGGGGAAGCCCGCGCCGCCGCGGCCGCGCAGGTCGACGGTGCGTGTGAGAGTGACCACCTCCTCGGAACTGAGGACCGGCACCGGGCCGTGGACGGCGAGGTGCCGCGCGCGGTCGAGGCGTCCGGCGTCGGTTCCGGCCAGCAACCGGGCCGGGCCGAAGGAACTGACGGTGGGCCGGATCTCGTTCACGGGCCGTCGCCCGGACGGACGGTGGTCGCGGCGGGCGGCCTGGGCCCGCCATCGGGGCGGGGCGCTGTCGTCGCGGGCCGGCCCGGCAGGGTCGTCCCCGGCCCGGCGGTGGGGGGCCTGCCGTTGTTCGAGCGCAGCTTGAGGACGAGCACCAGGGCGACGGCCACCAAGCAGCACACGTAGGAGACCGTGACCCAGTCCTTCCCCTCCCGACCGGCTCTCAGGCCGTGCACCAGGGCGGCCCCCCAGGCGAGGTAGGAGGTCATGTGCAGGAGCCGCCAGACCAGCGCGCCGCGTTGGGAGGCGAAGCGGCTGCGGGCGGCACCGGTCACCGCCACGCCGACGAACCCGTAGCCGGCGAGCGTGCCGAGACCGACGAGCACGGGTTGCGCGGCGTCGCCGAACGGCAGGGCCGCGGCCACGCCCGTCGTGTGCCGTTCGGCGACCTTGATCCAGATGTGCAGGGCGAGGAACGCGAGCCCGGCAACGGCGAGAACCCGGTGAACGCTCTGGGAGACCAGCCTGTGGTCGGAGTAGAGGAGGAAACGGTCGGTGGAGAGCAGGCCCCACAGGACGGCCGAGCTCAGGCACACCAGCGCGAGTACGCCCGCGCCGAAGTCGAGGAACTGCCGGACTCCGGTGGAGAGCCGGACCGCTCCCAGGTAGACCGCCACGAAGCCGACGGCACCTGTCACCGGGGCGAGCGTGCGGACCAGCCGCCGGCGCAGTTCCCGCGACGGCGCCGGGGCCGGCCCCGGCGCGGCGCCGGCAGGGCGGGCGGCGCGCTTGGTACGCGCCCTGATCCGCCGGTTGGAGGAGGACATACATGTGCCTTTCGTTGTCGATTCTTCGCACGACCGCCTCGCTCAGCCGCCGTGCGCGTGCCGGTCGTCCGTCCCGTCGGCCGTGCCGTGCGGAGCTCCCGTCCTCAGGGCGCCGCCCAGCCGGTCCCGGAGCGGCGCCAGGCACTCGGTCGGCCAGGCGGCCAGCACCCAGTTGCGGCCGGTGAGGTAGGTACCGCCGTAGTCGGTCGCCAGGTCGAGCCACTGCCGACGGCCGTCGTCGGCCGCGAAGGTGACGATGCGGTACTGAACGCTCCCGACGGTGCACGCGGCCTCGGTCATCTCCACGCTCTCGGTGGAGGCTTCGGCCGTGCAGCCGAGGCGACGTGCCAGGGCGTCGCGTTCGGCGCGCGGGCCGGACGCCGCCGGCTTCAACGTCTCCCAGGCCTGCCCGGCCGCGGTCACCGCGCAGAACGCGGTGACCGCGGCGAACGCGCGACGGGCGAGCGCCAGGCCGACCGGGGAAGCGGGGCGCGACCGGACCATCAGCTCGCCACCGCGGAGCGGACGGGTTCGCCCTTGGGAGAAATCGGCCACCAGCAACCGTCCCTGCCGTTGCCCTTGGCATCGGTGACCGCGCTGTCGGCCGAGAAGGTGAACACCCGGTGCCCGTTGACGGCGAGCTGCCGTGACCCGTCCTCCACCAGGATCTCCCTGACGAGGAGTCGGTCGATTCCCTGGGCGACCCGCTCGAGGTCGACGACCGGAGCCTGTACCCAGTCCCGCAGGCAGGACCCGACGCAGCGCCGGCCGGTTCCCACCGCCAGCCGGTCGCCGTTGACGTAGAGAACGCGCCCGCCGAGGGTCAGGACCTCGTGGCCGACGGCCGGGACGAAGACGACCGTCAGGCGCACGTCGGCCCGCTCCGACTCCCGGCGGTCGTCGCGCCGGCTCGTCTCCCGGTCGGCGGGCCGGTCGGGAGCGCGGGTGCCCCGGTCCCCCTCCGGCTCCTTCGTCCGCTGTGCGGTCTCCTTGCCCTGCGGACTCTCCTTGCCCTGCCCGGACCCCTTCCCCGCCTTCGTTCCGTCAGGTGCCGCCAAACTCCAGTTCGCCACGGACTTCCCGTTGGTGTCACCCGGCGTCGTGTCCTTGACGAACCGGTACACGGGGTGGCCGCCGACGGTCAGCTGTGAGCTCCTGTCCTCGCGTACGAGCGTGCCGACCTGTCCCGTGACGCCGGGCCACTGCACGGTGTTGTCCACCGGGGGGAACGGGATCCAGGTCGCGGTGCAGGCCGAGTCGCAGGCGGACTTGGGGGGGCTGGTGGAGTCCTTGTCGAACACGTAGAGCGCGTTGCCCAGGGCGTCCGTCAGGAAGGACCCGAGCGCCCCGTCCTGCTTGACCACCAGCCCGCCCGGTCCGGGGGTTCCGCCCGGGGTCTCCATACCCGGCATGCCGTCCTGCGGGAGCACCCCCGGCCCGTCGGCGCTGTTGGCCCTGGAAGTCCCGCCCTGGCTCCCGCACCCGGCGGAGACCATGACGGCAAGGACCGTCGTGCCCGTCAGCACGGACCGGGCGAATCGTACGTTCATCTGCGAGTTCCTCCTGTTTGCCGTCACTTGCTCTGTTCCTCGCCCTTCCACAGTCCGGTGCGCTCCAGGACGTCCATGTGGTCGCGGACGGTCCGGTCGGCCTCGTCGGCCAGCTTGCGGACCTGGGTGTTCTGCGTGGTGGCCCGGGTGAGCGCGAGAACCTGGAACACCTTTCCGTGGGCGGCCCGGGTGAGCCGGACGAAGGTCTCGTCGAAGTCCTTCGGGGACGCTCCGTTGATCTCGTCCAGCCAGCCACGCTGTTCGGGGCTGGGCTCGCGCGGCATGTCGGCGATCTTGAGCACCTGCGCCGCTGCCAGGTCGACCGCGTCAAGGGTGCGGTGCCCGGTCACCATGTGGTCCCCGGCGGTCCTGACCGCGGCGCTCGTCCCCGCCGTGCGGGCCCGGTCGCCGGCCGGACCCTCCCAGAGGCCGGCCAGCCGCACCCGCCGGACGAAGTCCCGGTCGACTGCGGTCAGCGGGCCGAACGGTGTGTCCTGGACTCCCAGACTGTCGTCGGAGAACCCCGGCGGCAGCGCACCCACCCGGTCGGTCGCCACGATCCGCCGGGCCTCGCCGAACAGCTCGACCGGGATCAGCAGGGCGGTGACGGTGGCCGCCAGTCCGAGGACGATGCCCCCGGTCACGACGCCCTTCGAGACCTGGAGGTTGCCGATCAGCCCCATCCCCCGGAACCGCGATCCGGACGGGGAACGGCCTGTTCCCTGTGTGTAGGCCATGAGTCCTTTCCTGCCTTTCGTCGGCGGCGGCCCGAGCGGCTGCCGCGGTGGGTCGGGAGGGGGCCGGCGCACCCGACCCGGCGGTCCGTGGGGTCCGGCCCGAGCCCTATCGGGTGGGAAGCGTTCCGCCGAGGAACTGGAACGCGCGCAGCGCCTCGGTACCCAGTGCCGGTCCGGCCAGCCACTGGGCCGGGGTGGGACCGATCGAGGTGTTGCTCACGAGGATCCGGCCGCGGCCCGGCAGATCGGTGACCCACCCGCCGCCGCTGGAGCCGCCGGTCATGGTGCAGCCGACGGCGAGCATGGTGGGGCGGGACACGTCGAACGACAGCCGGGTCGGGCGGAGCGGGGATCGGCAGACCTGCAGCCTGGTCCCGTCGAACGGCGCCCCCGCCGGATAGCCGAACACGCTCGGTGCGGGGATCCGGTCCCTCGGCACGTTGAAGCCCACGTCGAGCGCGGCTCCGACCGTCTCCTCCAGGGAGGACGCCCCGGCCGGCGGTACGACCCGAAGGACGCCGAAGTCGAACTGGCTGACAGGGCCGCCGCGTTGGGCGCCCTCCGCGACCCACTGGGGCGAGACGACGGACCGGGCCGCGGGCCACGTCCCGAGTGGGTGCATCGCCGTCTCGGTGGCCGCGTTTCCGTCGAAGGCCGGTACGAAGACCACGTCCCGCATCGGGCGACCGCCCTTCCCCTCGTGGAGGCAGTGTGCGGCGGTCCACACCAGGTTGCTCCGGCCCGGGCGGGCGGGGTCCTTGACGACCGTCCCGGAGCAGACCAGTGCGCCGGAGGAACTGCGCATGAAGATCTTTCCGAAGGCCGCGAGGTCCGGGTCGGGCGATCCGACGGTGGTGCGCGCCGCGACGGCCGCCGGTACGGGATCGCTCCCGGCGTTCCCGACGGTGCCGGGGGTACGGAAGGCGGCACCGGCCTGGCGCATGTCGCCCGTGGTCCAGCGCCCCGCGGGCATGTCGGTCGCCATGCCCTGTCGTTCGGACCAGCGTTTCCAGTCGGCGCCGGTCCAGTTGCCGGCGTCCCGCGGATCGGACGCCGTGTCCGTGTCGGCCACGGGGCCGCCCAGTACCGAACACGAGGCGGTGAGCAGTGCCGCGGTGACCGCCAGAACGGCTCGAGAGTGTCGCCGTGGGCTGCGTGCCCTCGACGGGAGGGCGCTCCGGGGCAGTGGGAGGACCGTAGTGGATGGGGTGTCGGCCACGTGCGCTCCTGATCAGCAGTTCGTCCCGTTGTTGATGCAGTCCACTGCCTTCTGCATGAGGGACTTCGGCATGACATTGATGTAGTCCGCGTGGTCGGTGACCGGCTTGTGAAGCTGCTCCGGAAAGGAGTCCACGGCGTAGAGCGCTCCCTGCGGGACGCGGTACGAGATCGTCATGACCAGCTGGGGGATCCGTTCGAACCCCTTCGGACACTGACCGTCCGCGGCGAAGGCCGTGTGCGTCCGGTGGTTCGCACTGTTGGCCTGTCCGTTCGAGCAGTTGGGGAAGGCGAAGGTCCGCACCACCTTCGACCCGGCGGGGCAGAGCGGGTACTTGTCGCGCAGCTGCACGGTGTCGAACCCGGTGCAGCTCCAGGACGCCTTGGCCTTGTCGGGCCCGTTGGTGAAGGCCTTGGCATCGCCGACCACGGCCACCATGCCGTCGGGAGCCGGGCCGACCTTTCCGGACGGGTTCCCCTTGAAGGTGATACCGAACTCCTCCGGTGTGAGGATGGTCCCCTGATTGCGGTCGAGTCCTCCGCCCCGCTGGCCGGCGTCGTCCGCCCGCTTTCCGTCGAGGAGCCGCACCACCGGGGCGTAGTACGTCGACAGGTCTCCGTTGTCGCAGGTCGTGCCTGCCTTCCGAAGGCTGTCGACGGTGGATCGGAAGTCCGTACTGCGGTTCCCCACATAGTCGTGCTGGTGGTGGGCGGCGGCGCGCTCGCCGGGTGAGATGACCACGTTGTCCGGGTTGATATGGCGTTCGGTCCCGTTGTTGCCGCACCTGGAGGTGAAGCTGCCGGTGGCGGCCTGCCGGCCGTTCGGCTGCTGTTTGCCGGCGTTGGGCGCGACCTGCGTGATGTCGACGTAGTCCCGTCGGGTCAGTCCGCTGCCCTGCCGCCGGTCGCCCTCCCGCCCCTTGAGGATGCCGATCTCCTCGCCCGCCCGCTCGTGCTTGACGGTGCACTCGGCCATGGCGAGCATCGCGGCCTTCTGCTGCGCGGACGCGGCGGTCCGGTCGGCGAGCTCCGTGATGGTCCGACGGCGTGCTTCGGCGACCTTGGCGAGTATCTCGGCCTCGCTTCCCGGTGTTCCCACGGAGGGGGCCGACAAGGCGTCGTAAGCGTCCGACACCTGCTGGTCGAGCAGGCCGAGCCCGGCCTGCGTTTGCGGATCGTCCGGGGAACCGCCGGAGAGACTGGTGGCGACGTCCGGGCAACTGATGGTCCGGATCTCCGCCCCTGCCTGTGGGACCTCGGCATCGTCCGCGGTACAGGCCGTCGTTCCCAGACTTCCACCGGCGAGCAGGACGACGAGACCGACCGCGTGGCCGGCGCGACTCCCGCGTCCGTGGCGGCGTCCACGGCGTATCGCCTTCATGTGCCTTTCCTTTCTGTCCTTGGTGTCGTTCCTCGGTGTCCGCCGGTCGACGGCCGCGGTCCTCGTCCCCTCGGGTCGCGGGGGGGGGGGGGCGGGCCCCCCCCCCCCCGCGCCCCCCGCGGGGGGGGCCCCCCCCCCCCCCCGGCGGGGGCCCCCCCCCCCCCCGGGCCCACCAACACCGCCCCCC